>JAFADT010000007.1 GCA_023424585.1 Pseudomonadota bacterium | reverse complement strand
TCAGCGCGCTGGCGCCAGGCCCCCCACCGCGCTACGCCCGGCAGGCACGCGAAGCGGCCCGGACAGCCCGGGCCCCGAAAGGACACGGACGATGAGGCCGGACATGAAGAGGCTCACGTGGGGGCTGGCGGCGGCGCTGATGCTCACCGCTTGCGCGACGGGCAGGCCGGCGGAGGTGTCGCGCACGCCGTCCGCCACGGGCGCCGTCTCCGAGGAGGAGTTCAAGGCCATGCACACCCTGCGCACGGACGCCGCCCCCGAGCGCAAGGGCCAGCAGGTGGAGCTGGCCGACGGCTCCATGGCCTACCTGAGCCTGCCGCCCGACGCGAAGGGCCCGCTGCCCGGCATCCTCGTCATCCACGAGTGGTGGGGCCTCAACGAGCACGTCCAGGCCTGGACGGACCGGCTGGCGGCGGAGGGCTACGCGGCGCTCGCGGTGGACCTCTACCACGGCAAGGTGGGCACCCAGCCGGACGAGGCGCTCGCGCTGGTGAAGGCGGTGGACCCGGACCAGGCCACGAAGACGCTCCTGGCCGCGCACGCGTTCCTCAAGGGCGATCCGCGCATCCAGGCCCCGCGCACCGGCAGCATCGGCTGGTGCTTCGGCGGGGGCTGGTCATTGCGCACCGCCATGGCCATCCCGGAGCTGAGCGCCGCGGTCATCTACTACGGCCCCCCGGTGACGGACCCGCAGCAGCTCTCCACCATCAAGGCGCAGGTGCTGGGCCTCTTCGGCACGAAGGACAAGTCCATCCCGCCGGAGACGGTGCAGGCCTTCGAGAAGGCCCTGGACGAGGCCGGCGTGCGCAGCCGCATCGTGGAGTACGACGCGGACCACGCCTTCGCCAACCCCTCCGGCGCCCGCTACGACGAGCGCGCCGCCGCGTCCGCCTGGGCGGAGACGTCCGCGTTCCTCGCGCGCACGCTCAAGCGCTGAGGTCGCGCGGGGCCGGCGGCCTTCAGTACGGCCGCTGGCCCACGTAGTTGCCCGGGGGCGCGTAGTTGCACACCCAGAAGTCCCAGGTGGACGCGCCGCTGAAGGGCGAGTTGACGGTGCAGCGCTTCGTGGCGCACCCCAGGCGTCGGGTGTTGCGCCACACCACCTGCGTGTAGTGGCCGCACTGCTCGCCCGCCTTGCAGGTGTTCTTCGAGTAGTCGTAGTCCGCCGCCTCGTCCACCCAGCCCTTCACCACGGCCTTCGCGTTCAGATAGTCCGGCGTGGCGGCGGCGATGTTCTCCCCCGCGTTGCCCCGGTCGTCGTTGTGCTTGAACTGGCATTGCTCCACCCACTTGCGCGCGGTCTCCTCCACCGTGGGGTCCCACGTGAGCGGCTCCAGCGCGGGCGACGGCGTGGGCTGCGCGGCGGCGCGGGCGGCGTTGTGGGCCTCCAGCATGTCCCGGGCGAACTGCGTCAGCTCCACGGTCCCCGCATCGGTGTCGGTGCCCCCATCCTCCTGGCGGCCCGCGTCCGCGGTCGCGTCGTCCGAGTCCCCGTCCGGGATGCAGGCGAGCAGGAGGAACGGGCTGAGCAGCCCAACGGAAGACAGGGACCGGAGGAGGGAGGGGCGTCGCATGGGAGGGATTATCCTCGCGCGGGTGGGTGTGCGGGCAAGCGGACAGGAGGGCCGCTGGGATGAGGTGGGACGAGGGCCCCGTGGTAGGGTCGGGGTCCGGTCAGGAGACGCGACATGAGCCAGGACGAATCCCGCGCGCGGAAGATCCAGACAGCCCTTGAAGGGAACGATGAGTTCAGCACCTTTTCCATCGACCCGGACCTCAAGAAGCTGAAGATGAAGCTGGACCTCCAGTCGGAGGCGCAGCAGCAGCAGTCCGGCCGCCCGGAGACCGCTCCCAGGTCGGGCATGTTCATGCGGCTGTTCCACAAGATGTTCCGGGGTTGAGCACGATGGCGATGGAGTCCTACCGCGCGCAGTGGGATCGCTCGCGGGCGTATCTGGAGACGGGGGACCTGGGGCTCGCGCTCCAGGAGCTGCGGGACGCGCTGACGCTGGCGCCGGACGACGCGGTCCTCTGGGAGGAGATCTTCAACCTGTCGCTGCTCGGGGGCCTCACGCAGAACGCCCTGGCCGCCGCGCAGCGGCTGCGCCAGCTGGCGCCGGAGAACCCCAACTTCATCGGCCTGCACGCGATGGCCGCGCTGCTCGCCGGCAGGCTGGCGGAGGCCCTGCCCCTCTTCGAGGAGGTCCTCCAGCGCGACCCCGAGTCGGTGGAGGCCCGCCGGCAGCTCGCGCGGGCGCTGGACATCGCGGGCCAGCGCGGCCGGGTGCGCGCGCTGCTGGAGGAGGCCGTCGCGCGGGCGCCCACGGACACGGGCGCGCCCAACGACCTGGCGGTGCACTACCTGGAGCATGTGCCCCAGGAGGGCCCCGAGCTCGCCGCGCGCGTGCTGACCCCGGTGCTGGCGGCGCACCCGGACGACCCCGCCACGCACTTCAACCTGGCGCTGGCGCTGCGCCTGGGCGAGCCCGCCAGGGCCCGCCATCACGCGGAGCAGGTCCTCCAGGGGAACGACAAGGAGCTGCGCGCGAAGGCCCAGCAGCTCCTGACGATGATCCCCGCTTGAGCCGTCAGCCCGCGCAGGGCACCCCCGTCCCCGGCGCCATGGATTTCCAGAGACAGACCCTGAAGACCCCGGGCGCCGTGTCCTCCCTGTGCTGGAGCGGCGACGCGCTCGTGGACCCGGTGGGGGGGCTGGTGCGCTACCACCTGGATGGCGCCACCTTCGACCCGCACGTGCGCTACTCCTACCGCTTCGACCGGGCGGTGATGTCCCCGGACGGCCGCTACAGCGTGCTGTACGAGTCGCTGGGGACCACGGGGCTGCTGCTCGACGGCACGGAGGTGGTCCGGCAGCTCACGCGCGACTTCTACCACGCGGACACCCACGACTATCCCGTGGCCCTGCACACGCTCCCCAGCGGACGCACGCTGCTGGCGCACTGCCCTGAGTCGTACTGCGTGCTGGAGCTGGAGGACGCCGCCACGGGCGAGCGCCTCACGAAGCGCGACAACCTCCCGACGGACATCTTCCACTCGCGGCTCCAGTTCAGCCCGGACGGGCGCCACCTGGCGAGCGCGGGGTGGATCTGGCACCCGGTGGACGCGGCGTCGGTGTTCGACGTGCCCCGCGCGCTGGAGGCGCCCGCGTCGCTGGACAGCGCCGCGCTGATGGACGGCGTGGAGAACGGCCTCTTCCTCACGTCCGTGGCCTTCGGCGCGAAGGACACGCTCGTCTTCGCGCGGATTGAAGAGTCCCGCGACGACGCCACCTTCTTCCTGGGCACGTACTCGCTGACGGAGCGGAAGGTGCTGGCGGAGGTGACGCTGGAGGAGCCCGCGGGCCCGCTGATGGTCGTGGACGCGGAGCACGTGGTGGACTTCTTCGAGCACCCGAAGCTCGTGTCTCGCTCCACCGGCCGCGTCGTCCAGCGCTGGGAGGGCCTGGACACGGGGAGGGCGCTGGGCAGCATGCGCGGCCACCTGCCGACCCCGCCGCCCCTCGCGCTGGACCCCGCGCACCGCCGCTTCGCCGTGGGCACGGCGAGCGGCATCGAGGTCGTCACGCTCGCGGCTCAGTAGGGCTTCTCGCCCACCCAGTTGCCCGGCGGCGCGTAGTTGCACACCCAGAGCTGCCACGTCTTCACGTCCCCGCCGAAGGGCGAGTTCTTCGTGCACAGCCGCGTCGCGCAGCCCACCGCCTTCGTGGTGCGCCACACCACCTGCGTGTAGTGGCCGCACATCTTCCCGGCCTTGCACCTGCCGGAGGCGTGGTCGTAGTCGGCGGCCTCGTCCGCCCAGCCCTTCACCACCTGCGCGGTGGTCCAGGTGTCCGGCGTCGCGGCGGCCAGGTTCTCACCGAAGCCGCCCCGGTCCGGGTTGTGCTCGAAGCGGCACTCCTTCACGTAGGCCTCCGCCTTGCGCGCCGCCTCGTCGGACCAGGTGAGCGCGGGCAGCGCCGGCTTCGGCGTGGGGCGCGCGGCCCTCGCCCGCGCCTCGTTGTGCGCGGCCACCATGTCGCGCTTCAGCTCCGCGGCGGACGGCACCGGCTTGCGAGCGCCCTCCCCGGGCGCGGGCGTGGCCGCGGGGGCCTTGCGCGCGACAGCGGTGGTCGCGGCCTTCCTCGTGGAGGCGGAGACGGGCCGCCG
>JAFADT010001002.1 GCA_023424585.1 Pseudomonadota bacterium | reverse complement strand
GCCGCGCTGCACACCGTGCGCAAGCGCTTCCCCGGCGACGGCGGACCGCCTCCGGACGAAGCCTGAGCAGGCAGGGGGACGCCCCCCGTCCCCGCGCGCGGCGGGAACCCTGGGCGTCGCTACCTTTCCCAGAACGACCGGATCCTCACGGAAAGGAGCACCGCGTGAACCACATGCCGTACGAATCGATGATCGTGGGAGGCACCGAGCCCGGCCCTGGCCGTCAGGAGCCGCCCTTCGGGGAGGCCTGGGAGGAGCCCGGCCGCACGCCCGGGACGGCGGAGGACGGCGGGCTGGAGGAGGAGCCCCACCGCATGGCGGACGAGCCGGGCCCGACGCCGGGCTCCGCCGAGGGCGAGGACCCGGACGAGCCCGTCCGGCACTAACTGGAGGCCACGCCGCCGCCCGAGCGCGGCTACAGTGCCGCGCCCATGGCTCGCAAGTCCGAACGGCCCCCCAAATCCCCGCCCCGCCCCCACCGCTGGGAGGGCAAGGAGAAGCCGGACTGGCTGTCGCGCGCGCTCGCCCGCGCGGGCGCCATGCCCCAGGAGGAGGCGGAGGCCGCCATCAAGGCGGGCCGCGTGACGGTCAACGGCCGCGTGGCGACCACGCCCCTGACGCCCGTGCCCCCCGACGCCATCCTCAAGGTGGACGGCCTGCCGGTGCGCAAGCAGGCGCCCACGCACGTGCTGGCCTTCCACAAGCCCGCGGGCGTGCTGACCTCCACCGCGCGCCAGCACCGCACGGGCACGGTCTTCGAGCTGCTCCTGCCCCAGCTGCCCCTGGAGCTGAACCGCTTCACGTGGCACGCCGTGGGCCGGCTGGACGTGGACACCACGGGACTCCTGCTCTTCACCAACGACGACAAGCTGGTGGCCCACTGCACGTCCCCGGAGACGAACCTGCCCAAGCGCTACGTGGCCACGGTCTTCAGCACCGCGGACGACGCGAAGGTGGAGCCGCTGCGCCAGGGGATGACGCTGGATGACGGCCCCGCCCGCCCCGCCACGGTGCGCGTGCGCGACGCGCACACGGTGGAGGTCACGCTCACGGAGGGGCGCCACCACCAGGTGAAGCGCATGCTGGGCGCCGTGGGGCTGCCCGCCCGGGCGCTCCACCGGGAGGCGGTGGGCGACATCGACCTGGACGGCGTCCCCGAGGGCGGCTTCCGGCTCCTCACCGAGGCGGAGGTCCGCGAGAAGCTGCACTACCCGGGCCGGGACTGACTTCCGGGTGCCATGGCCCCCCTGGGTGGGGTTAGGGTGCGGTTCATGGCGGACTTCGACCTGGTGGTCATCGGCTCAGGCCCCGCGGGGGAATGGGGCGCGGTGCAGGCCTCGCTCGCGGGCAAGCGGGTGGCGGTGGTGGAGCGGGAGCCGGTGCTCGGCGGCACCGCGGCCAACACCGGCACCCTCCCCTCCAAGACGCTGCGCGAGACGGCGCTGCACCTGTCCGGCTTCAAGGCGCGCGGCCTCTACAGCGTGGACGCGACGCTGCGCCACGAGGCCACCGTCTCCGACTTCCTCTTCCGCGAGCGCCGCGTGAAGCAGATGGAGCGCGAGCGCATCCACCGGAACCTCCAGCGCCACGGCGTGACGGTGTTCCAGGGCGCGGGCGCCTTCGTGGACGCGCACACCGTCGCGGTGAAGCGCGAGGGCGCGGAGGTCGCCCGGCTCACCGCCAGCACCGTCCTCATCGCCACCGGATCCTCCCCGTACCGCCCGCCGCTGTACCCCTTCGGCGACCCGCGCGTGCACGACTCGGATGAGATCCTGGACATCACCACCCTGCCCCGGACGCTGGTGGTGGTGGGCGGCGGCGTCATCGGCTGCGAGTACGCGTGCATGTTCGCCGCGCTGGGCATCCCGGTGACGCTGGTGGAGGTGAAGAACGACCTCCTGTCCTTCCTAGACCAGGAGATCGGCCAGTTGCTGCGCGACTGCATGGAGACGCTGGGCGTGCGGCTGCGCCTGGGGCAGACGGTGGAGGCCGCGCACGTGCCGGAGTCCCACGAGGAGCCCATCCGCCTGAAGCTGTCCTCCGGCGAGGTGCTGGAGGCGGACCAGGTGCTGGTCGCCTCCGGCCGCACCGCGAACACCGCGGGCCTGGGCATCGAGGCGCTGGGCGTGAAGCAGGGCAAGCGCGGTCAGATCGAGGTGGGGCTCGCGTACCAGACGGCCGTCCCGCACATCTACGCGGTGGGCGACGTCATCGGCTTCCCCGCCCTGGCCTCCACCTCCATGGAGCAGGCCCGCATCGCCGTGGAGCACGCGTTCGGCCCGGGCAAGCGCACGCTCACGCCCATCCTGCCCTACGGCATCTACACCATCCCGGAGGTGTCCATGGCCGGCGAGACGGAGGAGTCCCTGCGCACGCGCAGCATCCCCTACGTCGTGGGCCGCGCCACCTTCGACACCAACCCGCGCGGGCAGATCATCGGGGAGCGGCAGGGCCTCCTGAAGCTGCTCTTCCACCAGGACGACATGCGGCTGCTGGGCGTGCACGTGCTGGGCGAGCAGGCCTCGGAGCTGGTGCACGTGGGGCTCACCGCGCTGCTCACCGGCGCCACCGCGCAGCTCTTCGTGGAGACCTGCTTCAACTACCCGACGCTGTCGGAGGCCTACAAGGCCGCCACCTACGACGCGTTGGATCAGGTCCGCGTGAGCAGCGCCTGATCCACCGGCCCGCGCTCGCTAGCGCGAATCCTTGAGGCTGCCCACCGTGAAGCCCGCCTCGCGGGGGGCCGCCCGGTTCACCTCGTCCGCGGACACCCGGGCCAGCGGGGACGCGGCGGTGGTCGGCCCGGCCCTGGAAGACTGGGAGGCGGCGCCGCGCGACCCCGGGGCGCCCTGGAGCAGCTCCCGGATGCGCTCCCAGCGGACCTTCTCCTCGGCCATCAGCCGCCCCAGCTCCTCGCGGGCGGAGGCGTCCGGCAGGTCCGACGCGGCCGCCGCCACCTTGTCCAGGAAGGGCGCCAGGTATCCGAAGTCCCGGTCGAAGTTGGGGATCGCCATGGGGGCACCTTAGCCGTGGTAGACGCGCGACGCGACGATGCGCCCGCCCTTCACCTCCAGCACCTCCGCCACCGGCAGGGGGGCCTCGTTGGGGGCGTGCCGCAGGTACTCCATGAACACCCGGTCGCCGTCCGCGGTGAGCGCCGTCTCCTCGTAGCGCAGGCCCGGCAGCCGGGCGATGGCGTCCTTCCACCACCGCTCCAGGGCCGGCCGGCCCACCAGGCGCCCCCCCGTCTCCGGGTGCAGGACGCGAATCTTGGGAGAGGTGTGGGTCGCGTCCTCCGCGTACAGCGCCACCAGGGCGGGGACGTCGTGGGCGTTGAAGGCCTTGAGCCAGGCCCGGGCCAGGGAGAAGTTTTCGCTCGCGCTCATTGTTATGGCACCTCAGTCGAAACAGGGCGGCGCAACGTAGGCGGATGTGCGCCCCACGTCATGCGGATTTGTCTGGTAACTGGGTCCTGTGGGAAGTAAGGGCCCCGCCTGCTCTGTTCCCTCAGGCAATTTTTTCAATCGAAGAAGGACCGGATCGTGGCCTCCAACGCACCCATCGAGAAGATTCGTAACATCGGTATCTCCGCCCACATCGACTCGGGCAAGACCACTCTGTCCGAGCGCATCCTGTTCTATACGGGCAAGATCCACGAGATCCACGAGGTCCGCGGCAAGGACGGCGTGGGCGCGGTCATGGACTCGATGGACCTGGAGCGTGAGAAGGGCATCACCATCCAGTCCGCCGCCACGTACGCGATGTGGGGCGACTACAACATCAACCTCATCGACACCCCGGGACACGTGGACTTCACCATCGAGGTGGAGCGCGCGCTCCGCGTTCTCGACGGCGCCATCCTGGTGCTCTGCTCCGTGTCGGGCGTGCAGTCGCAGTCCATCACGGTGGACCGCCAGATGAAGCGCTACCGCGTTCCGCGCATCGCGTTCGTCAACAAGATGGACCGCTCGGGCGCGAACTACGACCGCGTCGCCGGCCAGCTGAAGGAGAAGCTGGGCCACCACGCCGTGAAGCTCCAGTACCCCATCGGCGCCGAGGACCGCTTCCAGGGCCTCGTCGACCTCATCTCGATGAAGGCGTACTACTTCGACGGTGAGAGCGGCGAGACCGTGCGCGAGGAGGCCATCCCGGCGGACATGCTGGACGAGGCCAAGCTGCGCCGTGAGGAGATGCTCGAGGGCGTCGCCAACGTGGACGACGAGCTGGGCGAGGCGTTCCTCATGGACGCCGCCAGCATCACCGAGGAGCAGCTGCGCGCCGCCATCCGCCGCGCCACCATCGCGCTGAAGATGACGCCGGTGATGTGCGGCTCCGCGTACAAGAACAAGGGCGTGCAGCTGCTGCTCAACGCGGTGTGCAGCTACCTGCCCAACCCGAAGGAAGCCGTCAACGAGGCGCTGGACCAGAAGAACAACGAGGCCAAGGTCGTCCTGGATTCGGATCCGACCAAGCCCTTCGTGGGCCTCGCGTTCAAGCTGGAGGACGGTCGCTACGGGCAGCTGACGTACATGCGCGTCTACCAGGGCAAGGTCGCCAAGGGTGACTTCATCATCAACCAGGTGAACCAGAAGAAGGTCAAGGTTCCGCGCATCGTCCGCATGCACGCGTCGGAGATGCACGACGTGAACGAGGCCACCGCGGGCGACATCGTGGCGCTCTTCGGCATCGAGTGCGCCTCCGGCGACACGTTCACCGACGGCACCGTGCAGTACACGATGACGTCCATGTTCGTGCCGGACGCGGTGATCTCGCTGGCGGTGACGCCGAAGAACCGCGAGACGCTGACCAACTTCTCCAAGGCGCTGAACCGCTTCAACAAGGAAGACCCCACCTTCCGCGTGCGCCGCGACGAGGAGTCCGGCCAGACGATCATCTCCGGCATGGGCGAGCTCCACCTGGAGATCTACATCGAGCGCATGAAGCGCGAGTACAACTGCGAGGTGGTGGCCGGCAAGCCGCAGGTGGCCTACCGCGAGACCATCTCCCAGAAGGGCGAGTTCGCGTACACGCACAAGAAGCAGACCGGTGGTTCGGGTCAGTTCGCGCGCGTGTGCGGCTACGTGGAGCCCCTGCCCGCGGACGCCGTGCAGCAGTACGAGTTCGTGGACGACATCGTCGGTGGCTCCATCCCGCGCGAGTTCATCCCCGCGTGCGACAAGGGCTTCCAGGAGGCCGTGAAGAAGGGCAGCCTCATCGGCTTCCCCGTGGTGGGCCTGCGCGTAGTCATCAACGACGGCGCGTTCCACGCGGTGGACTCGTCCGAGCAGGCGTTCAAGACGGCCGCCATCATGGGCTTCCGCGAGGGCTACGCCGCCGCCAAGCCGGTCATCCTCGAGCCGATCATGAAGGTGGAGGTCACGGCGCCGGAAGACTTCCAGGGCTCCGTCGTCGGCCAGCTGAACCAGCGCCGCGGCACCATCCTGGAGACGGGCACCGCCGAGGGCTACGTCACGGCCGTGGCGGAGGTGCCGCTCAACACGATGTTCGGCTACTCCACCGACCTGCGCTCCGCGACCCAGGGCAAGGGCGAGTTCACGATGGAGTTCTCCAAGTACCTGCCGGTCCCGCGCAACGAGGCCGAGGCCCTGATGGCGCAGTACAAGGAGAAGCTGGCCGCGGAGCAGGCCGCCCGCAAGTAGTCCGGGTGCCCACGCCGCGCTGGCTGTAGGAAGGGCGCTCCCCGCTTCAAGTGGGGGGCGCCCTTCTGCTTTCTTCCGTCCCCCTTTCGAAAGGTTCCCTTCCGTGACGCTGCTTCGCGCCGCCAACGTCCAGCTCGCCTTCGGCAGCCGCACCGTCTTCGAGGGCCTCACCTTCACCATCGAGGAGGGCGAGCGCGTGGGCCTCGTGGGCGTCAACGGCTCCGGCAAGTCGTCGCTGATGAAGATCCTGGCCGGCGCGGCCCGGCCGGACCTGGGCGAGCTGCAGCTGCGCCGGGGCGCGCGCGTCACCTACCTGCCCCAGGAGCCGGAGTTCCCCGAGGGCGCCACCGTGGCCAGCGAGCTGGCCGTGTCGCAGGCGCCGCTGAAGGAGGCGCTGGCCGCGCACGCGGAGCTTTCGCACAGGCTTGAGGCGGACCCCGCGAACGCCACCCCGAAGCTGCTGGAGCAGCTGTCCGCGCTGGGCGACCGGATTGAGCAGGCGGGCGGCTGGGACACGGAGCACCACGCGAAGACGCTGCTCGACCGGCTGGGCGTGAAGGACTGGGACCGGCCGGTGGCGCAGCTGTCCGGAGGCCTGCGCAAGCGCGTGGCCATCGCCCGTGCGCTGCTCACGCGCCCGGACCTGCTCTTGCTGGACGAGCCCACCAACCACCTGGACGCGGACACCGTGGACTGGCTGGAGGACGAGCTGGACAAGCTGCCCGGGGCGCTGCTGCTCGTCACGCACGACCGCTACTTCCTGGACGACCTGGTGGACCGCATCGTGGAGATCCAGCCCGGCGGCGGCCTGGTCTCCTACCCCGGCAACTACGCGGCCTACGTGGAGCAGAAGCTCGTGGCCCAGCAGAACGCGGAGGTCGCGGAGCACAAGCGCGAGCGCTGGATTGCCCAGGAGGTCGCGTGGCTGCGCAAGGGCGTGGAGGCGCGGCGCACCAAGAGCAAGGCGCGCATCGAGCGGGCGCAGAAGCTGCTGGCGGAGAAGGGCTTCCAGCGCCCCAAGGTGGCGGACCTGCGCGTGGCGGCGGCGCCCCGGCTGGGGCACACCGTGATTGAGGCCGAGGGGCTGAAGAAGTCCTTCGGGGACCGCAAGGTGCTGGACGGCGTGGACTTCCGGCTCCAGCGCGGCGAGCGCGTGGGCTTCCTGGGCCCCAACGGCGTGGGCAAGACGACGTTCCTGCGCGTGATGCTGGGCGAGCTGCCCGCGGACGGCGGCGCGCTCGTCATCGGGAAGAACACCCGGGTCGCCTACTACGACCAGCAGCGCGCGCAGCTGGACCCGGAGCAGACGGTGTACGACGCGGCCTCGCAGGGGGAGGACCACGTGGAGCTGGGCGACCGCAAGGTGGCCCTGCGCGACTACCTGGACGACCTGCTCTTCCCGGTGCCCATGCAGCGCATGAAGGTGGGCGCGCTGTCCGGCGGCGAGCGCAACCGGCTGCTGCTGGCGCGGCTCTTCCTGGAAGGCGCCAACGTGCTGGTGCTGGACGAGCCCACCAACGACCTGGACATCGTCACGCTCAACATCCTGGAGCGGCTGCTGCTGGACTTCGCCGGCAGCGTGCTGCTGGTGACGCACGACCGGTACTTCCTCGACAAGGTGGCCACCGCCATCCTCTCCTTCGACGGCGAGGGCAAGGTCACCCGCTACGAGGGCAACTACGAGATGTACAAGCGGCTGAAGGAGCAGTCGCAGGCCGCCGCCCTCAAGGCCGCCCCGCCGAAGAAGGACGAGCCCCGCGAGGAGCCCGCAGCGAGGCCCGCGGCGAAGAAGCCCGGGAAGCTCTCCTACAAGGACCAGCGCGAGCTGGACGGCATGGAGGCCACCATCGAGGCCGCGGAGCAGCGCAAGGCGGAGCTGGAGGCCCAGCTCGCCGACCCCGCCGTCTACAGCAACGGCCCCAAGGTCGCGGAAGTCAATCAGGCCCTGGAAGCCACCACCGCCGAAGTGGACCGGCTCTATGCGCGATGGCAGGAATTGCAGGACCTGGCCGCCGGCACGTCCTGAGTTGTCAGGCTTTTCATGGCGGGAATCACAAACCGCCGCACGCCGTGCATGATTTTCGAGCGGGGGGACTCTGGCTAGAGTTCGCGTCCCTCCGCCTCGGGAGTCGTCACGTGTTTCGTCCGGCCTCGGTCCTCGCCGCTGCCCTGCTGTCCCTCCCCTTCTCCGCCCACGCGCTGGAAAGCGGCCCCAAGCGCCCGCTGCCCGTGTTCGACCTGCAGCGGCTGCACCTGGACCCGGAGGCGCTGGGCTCGCTGGTGGTGGGCACGGGCCGGACGCTGGCGCAGGGCCAGCTGCGGGTGGCGTTGAACTACCACTACGAGCAGCTGCCCCTGCACTTCCAGACGCGCTGGGAGCCCGGCGAGGGCACGGGCCTGGTGGAGAACAAGATGACCGCCCACCTGACGGTGGGCTTCGGCGTGCTGCCCTGGCTGGACGTGGGCGCCGAGCTGCCCTTCATCCTGTCGCAGGGGGGAAAGCCCACGCTGGAGTACTTCGGGCCGAAGAGCGGAGGACTGGCCACCCCGTGGCTGAGCGCCCGGGCGGCGCTGCTGCGCCAGTCGAGCGGGGCCCCCATCAATGTGGCGGTGGCGCTGACGGCGGGCCTGCCGGTGGGCAGCCGCGCGGCGCAGGCGCACGAGGACTACGCGTTGCAGCCGCGTCTGCAATTGGGCTACGCGGGCGAGGGCTTCCAGGTGGGCGGCGAGGCCGGCGTGTTCCTGCGCAAGCGCCAGGACCTGGCGCCCGTGTCCTATGATCCGCGCGACGTCGCGGGCAATGAGCTGCGCCTGGGCGCCACGGTGACGTCGCTCCACGGCGAGACGACGCGCGGCGAGGTGAGCGTGCTCACGGGCATCCCGCTGGACGGGGGCCGCGTGGGGGCGGAGCTGCTCATCGCCATCCGCCGCCACGCCCTGTCCAACCTGGACCTGTACGTGCTGGGCGGCCCGGGCGTGGGCGCGGGGTTCGACACGCCCACCTTCCGCTTCGTCGCGGGCGTGTCCTTCGCCACCAGCAAGGTGGACTGACCGGGGGGCCTACTTGGGCATGAAGCCGAAGGCCTTCACCATCGCGATGGCGATGCCCAGGAGGCTCTCGCCCGCGATGAAGCCGGAGCTGACGGGCAGCACGGTGTCCTCCGCGAGCTTCGGCTTCAGGCGCTTGAGCAGCGCCGCCAGCGCCGCGCCCACGAAGAGGCTGATGGAGCTGGAGCCGGGGATGACGATGGCCAGCCCCAGGCCGGACGCGGTGGGGAGGAAGGCCTTCACCTTCGGGTGGGCCCAGCGCTCCAGCAACACGAGCGTGACGCCCAGGAGCGCGCCGCACAGGGCGCCCATGCGCGCGGTGGGGTGCAGCGCGGACACGCCCGACGCGAGCATCTTCGACACGCCGGCCCACACCATGGAGGCGGGCGCGGGGAACTGCTCCGTGCCCAGCACGTCCGCGGTGGGCACCAGCAGCTTGAAGATGGGCACCACCGCCATGGCGCCCGCGACCACGCCGAACAGCTGCGCGAAGAACTGCTGACGCGGCGACGCGCCCAAGAGCCACCCGGACTTCAGGTCCGTGAGCAGGTCCGCCGAGTGCAGCCCCACGCCGCCCGTGGCGTTGGCGCTCATCACGTTGGCGGGGATGTTGCCCGGGGCCAGGCCGCCGAAGATGAGCTGGGTGACGGGGCCCAGCGCCTTCGTGGGCGTGGTGTCCGTCTCCCCCGTCACGCGCGACGCGATGACGCCCATCACCACCGCCAGGGGAAGCGCGAGCACGCCCGCCCACCAGGGAATCTGGAACAGGTAGGCCATGAGGAAGACGGCCACCGGGCCCAGCAGCGCGAAGCCCAGGGGGAACCACGACGGGGGGCACTCGATGTCCGCCAGCGGATCCTCGCGCGCGCCCTCCTTGGGCTTCATCCCCACCAGCCCGCCCAGCGCGGAGAACGAGCGCACCACGCTCCTCCACTGGAACGCGAACGACAGCAGGCCGGACGACACCAGCACCGCGGAGCCCGTCCACAGCGACCAGCTGTTGATGGCCTTGTACGTCACCTCCGGGATGACGCCCTGGCTGACCATGGCCGGCGCCAGGAAGCCGTAGTTGAGGATGGCGCCCAGCAGCATGGACCAGCCGGTGCGGAAGCTCACCAGCGCGCCCGCGCCGATGAGCAGCAGGCTGAAGTCGAAGGACAGGGACCACTTGCCCGCCTCGCGCCCGAGGATGCTGAACGGCAGGCTCACCTTCTCCGGCAGGTTCTTGAGCCACGTGAAGCGCGCGTCGCGCACCAGCACCAGGAGCGCGCCCACCAGCCCCGCCAGGCCCAGCATGCGCGACTTGCGGCGGGCCACTTCGCCGTAGCCGTGCAGCGCGCGGATGGTCTCCGCGGTGGCGGTACCCGTGGGGAACGGGAGCGCCTCGATGTTGATGAGCTGGCGCTTGATGGGGATGGCGGCGAAGACGCCCAGCGCGGAGATGACGGCGAACCACACCATCAACCAGCCAGACGACGGCAGCGTGCCGGTGAGCATCAGCAGCGCGGGCACCGCGGCCATGTTGCCGCCGCCCGTCATGTAGCCCGCGGCGGACGCCACGGAGCCCATGGCGTTGTTCTCCAGGTCGGTGAACTCCGTGCGCAGCAGCTTCAGCGAGCGCAGCGTGCCGAACACCGCGAAGGCCAGGATGCACGCGGTGATGGTGACGCCCAGGCTCCAGCCCGTCTTGAGGATGACGTAGAGGTTGGACAGGCACATCACCGCGCCAATGAGCATCCCGGCGATGACGGCGCGCACGGTGAGCTGCCGCGCGCCGCCCTGGTAGACGTGCTCCCGCCAGTACAGCTCCGGATCCGCGGCCGCGGAGGCGCCGGGCCGTTCGGGGACGGCGCCGGGGTCGGGCGCGGGGACGCGGAGCTGGCTGGGGTTCGGAACGGGAGGAACCATGAGGGACGCAAGATAGTGCACGCCCCCCGGAGGCACGAAACGCTCCGTGCCCGGCCTCGCCGAAAAGGACTACCCGTGCGCGCCGCCCGGGCCGTGCACGTGGCCGTGCGCCAGCTCCTCCTGCGTCGCGTCACGCACTTCGCGCACGGTGACGTCGAAGTGGAGCGTCTTGCCCGCGAGCGGGTGGTTGAGGTCCACCACCACGGAGTCCGGGTTCACGGCGATGATGCGCAGGGGGACGTCGCCGTCCTCCGTCTGGGCCATGAGCGTCCCGCCCACCTGGGGCAGGTAGGTGGTGGGCAGCATGGAGCGGGGGACGTTGCGCACGCCCTCCGGCTTGTGCACGCCGTAGCCCTGCTCCGGCGCCACCACCACCTGCCTGCTCTCTCCGGCGGCCAGGCCCTCCAGGGGGACCTCCAGGCCGGGGACGATCTGCTTGTGACCGTGCAGGTAGAAGAGCGGCTGGCCCGGGGCGCTCTGGTCGATGATCTGCCCGTCCCCCAGGTGGAGGCGGTAGTCGAGGGCGACGACGCGACCGTTGGCGACTTTCATGCGGCGGAAGCTCCTTGGCTTCAGAAGACAGCGGATGGGACTTCGGTCAAAGGTGGAACCGGGGCGGGGCCGCGTCAGGCGGTGGGGGACCGCGCCGCCTCCTCTCCGAGCGGGCGGTCGGGGGGCTCTCCGCGCGACACGTAGACGGCCGCCGCCAGGTCTCCGGTGACGTTGAGCACCGTGCGGCACATGTCCAGGAAGCGGTCTACGCCGAGGATGAGGCCCAGCCCCTCCACCGGGATCTGGAACATGCCCAGGATCATGGCGATGACGGGGATGGAGCCCGCGGGCACGCCGGCCGTGCCGATGCCCGCCAGCACGCAGATGAACATGATGGTCGCCTGCTGCGCGAGGCCCAGCTGGACGCCGTAGACCTGCGCGAGGAAGAGGACGGTGACGCCCTCGAAGAGCGCGGTGCCGTTCTGGTTCATCGCGGAGCCGGCGGTGAGCACGAAGCGCGACACGTTGCGCGGCAGCTTGAGGTTCTCCTCCGCGACCTTGAGCGCGGTGGGCAGCGTGGCGCTGGAGGAGGACGTGGAGAACGCCGTGACGATGGCGAGCCGGCAGGAGCGGAAGAACTCCACCGGGCTGCGTCCGCCCAGGAAGCGCACGGACAGCGAGTACATGACGAACATGTGGATGCCGAGCGCCAGCAGCACCACGCCCACGTAGGACGCGAGCTGCCCCAGGATGTGGAAGCCCAGGCGCGCCGTCATGGAGAACAGCAGCGCGCCCACGCCCACGGGGGCCAGTTGGAGCACCCCGTCGATGAGCTTCATCATCACGTCGTAGAGGCCCTGGATGACGTCCTTGAGGCGCTGGGCGGGCTCGCCCGGGGTGAGCGCCAGGCCCAGGCCGAAGATGAGCGAGAAGACGATGAGGCCGATCATGTCCCCGTCCGCCGCGGCCTTCAGCGGGTTGGTGGGCACCATGGACAGGAAGAGCGCGCCCGCGGAGGTGTCACCGGGGGGCGGCGCGGCCTTGATGGACGTGCCCGTGCGGGCCAGCGCGCGGGCCTCGTCGCTCAGGCCGTCACCGGGCCGCAGCGTGTTCACCAGCAGCAGGCCGATGAGCACGGAGATGACGGAGAAGACGACCGTGTAGCCCAGCGTGCGAGCGCCCAGCCGGCCGACCTGCTTCAGGTCCAGCTCCGCCACGCCGACGACGAGCGCGGAGAACAGGAGCGGCACCACGAGCATCAGGAGCAGGCGGATGAAGATCTGCCCCACGGGGTTGGTGACGTGCTCGACGGCCCAGGTGAGCCAGCCCGCGCTCCCGAACGCGGCGTTGCACGCGAGGCCGGCCGCCGCGCCGACGGAAATGCCGAGGAGCATCTTCTGATGGGGCTTCATGCGGGCTGGAGCCTACCGATGAAAGGGGGTGGCGCCCACCTCGCGTTCGGGGGAAAGCTGCGGATCCATCGTGGAACCCCTCGTCCAGCTCACCGAGCCCGCCGTGCCCCTTCCCCTCTTCCACCGGCTGCTCCGCCGCGTGGGGGCGCTGAGGGGAGAGCGCCTGCGCCACACGTATCAGACGACGTTCTGGTACGCCTTCGGGCCTCCACGGAACGTGGCGGAGGAGGTCATCCACTCGCTGCGGCCCCGCGTGACGAGGGGGTGGAAGATCGCCGGCGTGGAGTGGTGGCTGTCGCGGATGCGGGCCACGGACGTGCGGGTGGACTTCCACCAGGACCGGGATGAGCGGCTGGCGCTGGCGACCGGGAAGCTGGTGCACCCGGTGCGCTCGTCGGTGTTGTTCCTCAACCGGGTGCGGGGCGGCGCGCTGGCGGTGACGCGGGAGCTGCCGTCGGACCACAACCCGTCGCTCGCGCCGGACCGGCTGGAGGACCTGACGCTGGTGGCGCCGCGTCCCAACCGGCTGGTCGTGTTCGACGGGACGCTGACGCACGGGGTGCTGGACGCGGACAACCAGGTTCCGGAGGGGAAGCTGCCGGGGCCGTCGCGCGAGCGGCGCACGCTGGTGATGAACTGGTGGGGTCACCGCCCCACGGACGTGCCCACGTGGAGCGAGACGCGCTTCTACCGGGCGCTGGCGAGCTGACGGGCGGTCGCGCGCAGGCGGTGGGTGACGCGCTCGGCCCACTCGGGCTCGACCTCCATGCAGGCGGGGCGGCGGCCCAGGCGCAGGGCGGCGGAGGGCATGGAGCCGCTGCCGGCGAAGGGGTCCAGCACGGTGTCGCCGGGGCGGCTCCAGGTGCGGACGAGGGGCTCCAGCACGGAGAAGGGCTTGTGGTGCGGGTGGCCACCCCAGTGCACGGCCTCGGCGTCATCGTCGTAGCCGCCGACGACGGCCCACACGGTGGGCGCGTCCCCCAGCGCGAGCGGCGGCGCGGGCGTGCGGGCGATGACGAGGGCGACCTCGTAGACGCGCAGGAGCTGTTCGTTGGCGTTCTTGTCGGTGGTGCGCTTGCCCCAGACGTATTCGCCGCGCAGGTGCGTGTAGCCCAGGTCGCGGGCGGCGGAGAGGATGGGCTCCTTGCCCAGCAGGTTGGTCCAGATGATGAGGGGCGCGTCGGGGGTGAGGTACGCGGTGGCCCGGGTGAGCCAGGCCTCGGAGAACGCGCGGTAGTCGCGCACGGACTCGAAGCGGACGATGGGGTTGCGGTCGATCTTCTTGTGCGCGCGGGGGTCGCGAAGGTCGCCGCCCTTGCGGCGTCGGGTGAGCAGGCAATAGGGCGGGTCGGTGTGGAGCAGGGAGGCGCGGGTGTCGCCGAGGGCGGCCCGGTAGCCCTCGGGCTCGCGCGCGTCGGCGCGGACGCAGCGCAGGGATTCGGGCGTCAGGTCGGTGGTCATCGTGTGGAGCGCACCCTACCCGGCATGGGGGCGGGGGCCGCCGGGATTCTGGCACGCCCGGTGACCTTGCGTGCGCTCGGGCAGGAGGGCGCGCCGGCCCCCCGCGGCCCCGGGCTCAGGGGAAATGGATGCCGCTCCACTGCACCGTCCGCGTGCCATCCACGTCCGAGACGTTCAGCTGGTAGCCCACCAGCTCGGGGCTGTTCACCTCGAACTCCAGCACCACGGTCGCCTGGGATTCGGTCGTGATGGGGCCGGACTGGGTGGGCGGCAGGGACGGCCACTCCTTGCCCTTCCGGTCCACCAGCACGGCCCGCCCGATGGTCCATGGCTTCTTGTCGGCCGCCTTCAGCGACAGCTTCACCGCCCGCCGCGCTCCGGACGTGTACGACGACGCCTTCACCACCAGCAAGGAACACGGGCGCCTGCAGTTGAAGCGCTCCAACGCCCGCTGCACGCTCAGGCCGGGAAACTCCGACGTCATCATCAGGAGCCCGCCAAACCCCGTCTGCGCGCGCGCGCCGTCCACCGGGGGAACGCGCTCCCGTCGCAAGCGTTCGAGCTCCACGCGCAGCTGCTGCGCTTCCTGGCGGTACGACTCCGCGGAGCGCGCGCGCCGGTAGACCTCCACCTGCCGATCCACGGCGCCGGGATCCACCACCAGGGTCAATGACAGCCGCGAGGGAAACGTCGAGCTCGCGTCCTTGAAGGGGACCGTCAGCTTCACGGCCTCCCCTGGCTGCAAGTCATGGGTGGGAACGAGGACCAGGACGGAGCTGCCGGTGCTCACCCGCGCGAACCGCGCTCGCGACTCCAGGCTCACCTGGTCCTGCTGGATGTCGGTATCGAAGAGCAGCGTCGTGCTCACCCCGGCCCCGATGCGGACGGGGCGCGTCACCGTGTCCTCCGCTCCCACTTCCATCCGGACCGTCCCCTCAACCGCATCCTTCGCGCCGGGAGAAGCCGCCAGGACCAGGGACGACCAGAGCAGCAGGGGGAGCACGACGAACAGACTGGAGGGCACGGTGGGAAGAACTCCTCGAACCGGGGCAACAGAGGGTTCCTTCTACCACGAGGCGTTACATGTGCCCCCCGTGCGATGATGACCCATCGCCGTGAGTAGGCGTCACCGCGTCGGAGCGCTACTCGTCCTCGGGCGGCTGGGGGACGTTGAGGCGCTTGACGGCCATCACGCCGAACAACTGGACCGGAACGTGTCGGGCATTGCCGGTGTCGTCCGAGTAGGAGGGATCGCCCTGCTCCCACCCGAGCCGGTTGGTGTTCATGTTGAAGTACTCCATGCAGATCGGGACGACCCTCCCGTCGGGTAGGGTGGCCTCCGTGAAGAGGAGCCGGGTGTTCCTGGGCTCGAACACCGAGCGGCCCCGCATGATCGTTCCCACCGGCAGCTGGCCGCGCCGGGCCGACGCCTCATGGACGATGCCCTGGATGGGCCCCTCGCGGATCTCCAGCTCCCGCTCCTCGTTCTCCCGCAGATAGACCCCCTCCATCGGGACCTCGCCGGCGTTTCTCAGCGACTTCATGGCCTCCCGGGCTCCCGCCGGGCACGGCTCGCCCTCCTCGTTGCGGGTGTTGGCGCTGCCGCCCGCGCACGACATGCCCACGCAGGCCGCGACGGCCGCGCCCGTGAGCTTCCGCATGACCCCGCCGTCCGCGCGGAGGGGTTTCACGGGCGTGGGCGCGACCTCGGGAGACAGGGGCGGAGTCGGCTCCGCCGCAGCGGGTATGCCCGCCTCCGGGGAAGCCGCCACCGCGAGCACGGCGGCGTCGGGAAGACTCGGGGTTGGAGTCACGGACGAACTTCCTTTCTCAGACACAGGCGCTACGGCAGGTGGAGGGCGGTCCGGCGACAGCCGCACCAGACCGAAGATCAAGAAGCCCAGCAGGAGTGCGC
>JAFADT010000996.1 GCA_023424585.1 Pseudomonadota bacterium | reverse complement strand
CCACCTGCACGTGGTACCGCTCCATCACCTTCAAGGCGCCCAGCAGCGTGTCTGTGGGAAAAACTGTGGCGATGAAGGACGACAATGCTTCCCTGAAACCCCGGCCCTGCCCCATTTCCACGACCTCCCCGCGATGGGCACACCTTCCCTGCAACTGCCCTGCCGTCCTGGAAAGGTTCGTGTGCGACACCCCGGCAACGGCCGCGCGTCGGGCGTAGACTGAAGGCGTGACACCACGACAGGCGACGGCACCCCGGTTGAGCCGGATGGCGGACCTCTTCACCAAGGCGGTGGAGCGGAGCAAGGAGGGCCTCTTGACCCTCTCCTTCAAGCCGGACGAGCTGTACCGGGTGCCCACGGACGACGGCGCGGCGATCGCGCTGGGGCGCTACCACCCGCGGGGGGAGCGCCGGTTCGCGGAGCCCGTCCTCCTGTGCCATGGGCTGGGAGCCAACCGCTTCCACATGGACTTCAACGAGCAGTACAGCCTGGCGCGCTACCTGGCGCGGGCGGGGTTCGAGACCTGGGTCATCGAGCTGCGCGGCCGGGGGCTCGCCGGCGCCTGCACGGACTGGAACTTCGACGACCAGGCCGAGCACGACGTGAGGACGGCCTTGCGCACCGTGCTGTCCACCGGGGCCCGGCAGGCGCTCTGGGTGGGGCACTCCAAGGGCGGGCTGATGCTCTACGCCCACCTGGCCCGGAACCCCCAGGCGCCGGTGAAGGCGGCCGTGTCCCTGGGCGCTCCCTTCACCTTCGCGGTGCAGCCGGGCCTGAAGCAGTTCGTGCAGAAGATGGAGCCCCTGCTCAAGCTCAAGGTCATCCCCACCCGGCGCGTCACCAGCATCGCCTTCTTCGGGGCGCCGCCGGGGCCGCTCACCCGGTACATGATGCTGGCGGACAACATGGATCCGCAGGTGGTGCGCTGGGCGCTCGCCAACGTGCCCGCGGACGTGGCCGGGGGCGTGGGGAGGCAGTTCGCCCGGTGGATCACCACCAGCCAGTTCACCAACCACGACGGCAGCTTCGACTACCGCGAGCCGCTCGCCGGGGTGCGGATCCCCTTCCTGCTGCTCGCCGGCAGCCGGGACCTGCTCGCGCCGCCCCTGGCGGTGGCCCGGGCCAAGGAGCACCTGGGCGGCCCGGTGAAGATGCTGGTCGCGGGCCGGGGCCACGGCTTCGCGGCGGACTACGGCCACGCGGACCTCATCCTGGGCCGGCAGGCGCCGGACGAGATCTTCCCCCAGGTGGAGGCCTTCCTGGCCACCCACGCCACCCCCGTCTGACCGGGGCCGGGGCCCGCCGGGAGCGCCGGTTGTCCGGGCCCGCGCGGCGTGCTACCCGGGAGACCGCTCCATGGGCCCATCCGTTCGCTTCCCATCCCGGCCGTGACGTCCCGCTTGAAAGCCCGGCGGCCCGGCACCACCGTGGAGGGTCCCCTGTCCCCTCCCCCGAGGCCCCCGCGCATGCGTCCCGTCTCCTTCCGCGCCTCCCTCCAGTCATGGTCCGTCGTCGTCACCCTGGGGCTCGCGCTCGGCGGCCTCGGGCTGACGGGCTGCCGGCCGCAAGCCAAGGAGGGGCCGGACCCCGCGGTGGTGGCCACCGTGAACGGCGAGTCGCTCAGCCGGGCGGACTTCGAGCAGGAGCTGGCGCGGGAGCTGGCCACCACGGAGGGGCCGGAGCCCACGCCGGAGGAGGTGGAGCCCTTCAAGCGGGCGCTCGTGGACACGCTGGTGAAGCGGATGCTGCTCCTCCAGGCCGCGAAGCAGAACAACATCGCCGTGACGCCCGAGGAGGTGGACCGGGGCGTGCTGCGGCTGTCCGGGGACTACCCGGCGGGCAACTTCAACGAGGTGCTCGCCCAGGGGCAGCTGTCCATGGCGGAGCTGCGCGCGCGGGAGGCGAGCCGGCTCACCATCGAGAAGCTCTTCACGAACCACGTCTACTCGCGCGTGGCGGTGACGGAGGAGGAGCTGCGCGCGTACTACGCGGCGCACGAGGCGGACTTCAAGGAGCCGGAGGAGGTCCACGCGGCGCAGATGGTGGTGAAGGGCCTGGACGAGGCGCGCAAGCTCCAGGCGCAGCTGAAGGCGGGCAAGAAGTTCTCCGACCTCGCGCGGCGCTACTCGCTCAGCGCGGACGCCAAGGTGGGGGGCGACCTGGGCTTCTTCCCCCGGGGACAGATGCCGCCGGCCTTCGACGAGGTGGTATTCAAGCTGGGGGTGGGGCAGGTTTCGGACGTGGTGTCCACGGAGTACGGCTACCACCTGTTCAAGGTGCTGGAGCGCAGGCCGGCGAGGAAGCGGGAGCTGGCGGAGGTGCGCACGAAGGTGGAGGCGCGCCTCCTGGAGGCCAAGCGGGCGGAGGCGCAGGAGGCGTTCGAGAAGGACCTGCGCGACAAGGCCCAGGTGGTGGTGAACGAGGCCACGCTCCAGGCCATCCGCGGGCGTCCGGCGCCGCAGGCGGCGGTGAAGTGAAGGATTTTTCCGGGGGCCGGGCGGTTGGGCTCCCGGCGTTTGGTCCAAGAGGGTCGTTGCGATGAAGAACCTGGTGGCGTTCCTGGCGGCGGTGATGCTCCTCACGGGGGGCACGTCCGCCCGCGCGGAGCTGGTGGACAAGGTGGCGGCGGTGGTGAACCGCGACATCATCCCGCTGTCGGAGGTGCAGCAGCGCGCCGCGCCGGAGCTCCAGCGCGTCAACTCCGAGATCGACCCGCACAAGCGCGCCGAGGCCCGCGCGCAGCTGATGAAGACCGCGCTGGACACGCTCATCGGCGAGAAGCTGATGGAGACGGAGGTCCAGCAGCTGGGCATCACCACCACCGAGGCGGAGGTGGATGAGCTGGTGCAGGACGTGCTCAAGCAGAACAACGTCAGCGACTTGAGCCAGTTCGAGCAGCTGCTCAAGAACGAGGGCTTCACGCTCGCCAGCTACAAGGACATGCTCCGCAAGCGCGTGGTGCGCGACAAGCTGCTGCGCATGAAGGTGGGCCCCAAGGTGAAGGTCACCGAGGAGGACCTGAAGGCCGCGTACACGCAGTACACGCGCCTGGAGAGCGAGGACGTGGAGGTGCACGCCCGCCACATCCTGGTGCAGGTGGACGCCAAGGCCACGCCGGAGCAGGTGGCCGCCGCGAAGCAGAAGGCGGAGGGCATCGCGCAGGAGGCCCGCCGGCCGGGCATGGACTTCGCGGCCCTGGCGCGCGCCCGCAGCGAGGGCCCCAGCGCGTCGGACGGCGGCGACCTGGGCTACTTCAAGCGCGGCGTGATGGTGCCCGCCTTCGAGAAGGCCGCCTTCAACCTCAAGGAGGGTGAGGTCAGCGAGCCCATCCGCACCAACTTCGGCTGGCACATCCTGAAGGTGGAGGAGCGCCGCAACGTGTCCCTGGCCTCCTTCGAGGAGATGAAGCCCAAGCTGGAGGCCAAGCTCCTCAACGAGAAGACGGAGAAGTTCCTGGACCAGTACGTCCAAGAGCTGCGCTCCAAGGCCAACGTCGAAGTGAAGATGTGAGCCCGCGCCCGGTGGCCACCGCGGACGCGCGGCCCCGCGTGGGCATCTCGCTGGGGGACGTGTCGGGCATCGGGCCGGAGGTGACGGCCCTGGCGCTGGCGAAGCCCGCGGTGCGCCGCGCGCTGGTGCCGGTGGTGTTCGGCGACGGGCCCACGCTGGACGGCTTCCCCCTCTTCCGCCGCTTCCCGCGCGTCGCCCTGGAGGACCTGGGCCGCGCGGAGGGGCCGGCGGTGGTGGAGGTGACGCGCCTCCCGGCGAAGCACCGCGTGCCGGGCAGGCCCACGCGCGAGGGCGGCAAGGCGCAGTACGCCTACGTGCGCGCCGCCATCGACGCGATGCGCGCGGGGGCGGTGGACGCGCTGTGCACCGCGCCCGTGTCCAAGGAGGAGATCTCGCGCGCCGGCATCCCGTTCATGGGCCACACGGAGGTGCTGGCGGACGCGTTCGGCGTGGACGTGTTGATGATGATGGACGGGCCTCGCGTGCGCATCGCGCTGGCGACGAACCACGTCCCCATCGCGGCCCTGCCGAGGCTGCTGACGGTGGAGAAGCTGGTGGCGCAGCTCCAGCTGCTGTCGCGCAGCCTGCGGCCGGTGGTGGGCCGCGCGCCGCGCATCGCCGTGCTGGGGCTCAACCCCCATGCGGGCGAGGGCGGGATGCTGGGGCGCGAGGAGGTGGAGGTGATTGGCCCCGCCATCCGCCTCGCGCGGGCGAAGCGGGTGGACGCGCACGGGCCCATCCCCGCGGACGGCCTGTTCGCCCGGCCGGACGCCGTGGGCGCGAAGTACGACGTGGTGCTGGCCATGTACCACGACCAGGGGCTCATCCCGGCCAAGGCGCTGGACTTCGAGCGCACGGTGAACGTGACGCTCGGCCTGCCGGTGCCGCGCACGTCGCCGGACCACGGCACCGCCTATGCGATTGCCGGCACGGGGACCGCGAGCTGCGTGCCCATGGTGGAGGCCCTGCTCAAGGCGGCCCGGCTCTCGGCGGGAGCCGGGCGGACAGGTGCCTCGCGAGGTCCTCGCCGTCCTCCTTCGGGTCGATGAGCTTCGCGTGCGTGCCCCGCGCGGTGGCGTCCGGGACGATGAGCACGGTGACCTTCCCCGTGGGGCAGTGCCCCAGGCAGGACGCGGGGATGAGCTGCGCCCGGCCCGCCAGGCCGTGGGCCTTGAGGGCCTCGCGCACGCGGCGCGGCAGATCCACCCCGCCCGCCTCCACCGGCAGCCGCATCAGGCAACGGTGACACAGGTGCAACTCGATGGGGTCTGGGTCCTCCCGCGCGGCCATGCCGCAGTCTAGCGCTGGAAGCGCCGGGTGAGCTTGTTGAGCGGGCTCTCCATTCCCATGGACGCCCGCTCCGTCCACTCCTTGCTGTGCGATGAAGTCCACCGCGTGCCGGTACGCGGGCCGCCGCTTCAGCGTCAGCTCCGTGTCCGTGGGGCTGCCGGGGCTGGAGAGGGGCAGGCCCAGCTTCTTCATGCCTTCAACCACCTCCGGCGCGGTGGCGTTCATGTCGTGGCGCAGCAGGCCTTCCGGGCGCGCGTCGAGCTCGCGCACCTTCACGGAGAAGCCCTCCGGGCCCCACCAGGACTCGAAGCCGTCCTTCGTCGTCCACAGCGCCCAGACCTCATCGAGCGTCGCGGGATGGGTGCGCTCGTTCGAGCTGCTGAACGGGCTCCGGGCGAAGCGAGTATAGCCGCTTCGTGCCCTCGGGGCGGACCTGGACGAAGCCCGCCTCCTGGAGGAGGCCCAGGTGACGGGAGGCACCCGACGGGTGGGCGGGCTAGAAGACGAAGGGGAAGTGCACGGGGGCGTTCATCGCGACGCGATGCACCGGGAACTTCCAGCCGCGCACCTGGTCCTCGATGCAGCCGGCGAGCGGGGAGCCCTTGAGGGCCTCGGTCTCCATGGCGACGCCGGACACGGCGCCGGTGGTGTCCACGGACCAGCGCACCTGGAAGCGGCCGCCGTTCTCCAGCGCGGTGCCGGTCTTGAAGTTCTGGACGCAGGCGGCGATGGCGGGCTGGTTCGTGACGACGACGTTGGTGATGTCTCCGGGCGTGAGGTTCTCGCGCTCGGAGGTCGGGGCGGGCGGGATGTAGACGGTCTTCTCCGGCTGGGTCTGCTTGGGGGCGGCTCCGGGGCCCTCCGCGTCGTCGGTGAAGCCCAGCTCGCGGGCGAAGTCCTCGTCGAGCTCGGACTCGGGCTGCGCGGCCTCCTCGGCCTCGGCTTCGGCGGCCTGACGGGCCCGGGCCAGCTCCTCCTCGGAGATCTCGCCACCGAAGGACAGCTCGTGGACCTCGCCGGAGTCCTCGGGCGCTTCGAGCGTGGACGCGCGCGGGGCCACGAGGGCCTGCTTCTTCGTCACCGGCGCGGGCTGCGTGGACGCAGCGGGCTCCGGGGCCAGCGTGTGCAGGCCGGTGGTCAGGCCCGCGCTCGCGGGGCCCGCGAGGACAGGCGTGTCCGGCGTGAGGGCCTGCGCGGCGCGCTGTGCGTCCATCAAGGAGGGAGTGGTCACGCCGTCCGCGATGGACGTCGGGAGGTCCGGAGTGGCTGGGGCGCTGGAGGAGGCCAGGGCGGCGGGGTCCGCGACCACGGAGCCTGGAGCCGCGGCTTGCGTGGCCAGCGTGCCCGGCCGCGCCGCCGCGGAGCCCTGCGCGCCCGGAGCGCCGGCCTGCGCGGCCACGACCTGCGCTTGAGGCGCGGGCCGAGTCTCCTCCTTCGACGTGATCCGCAGAC
>JAFADT010000990.1 GCA_023424585.1 Pseudomonadota bacterium | reverse complement strand
CCTCGGCACTGCGGCGCGAGGCGGAGCGCCTGCTGGATGCGATGAAGCAGAACGAGAAGAATCTCCAGCTCTGGCGTTTCCAGCAGAAGAAGAAGCAGAGGAAGCCCAATGAGAAGGACTGGTAGCGGGCGCACGGCGCTGCTCGCCGTGCTCGCCCTCCTGGCCACGGCGCCGGCGTGGGCGGCGGACATCGAGTTCTACCAGACGGTGGACCGCAACGAGGTGGGCACCGACGACACCTTCCGGCTCACCGTGGTGGTGGTGGACGCGCCGTCCAACGCCCAGGTGCGCCTGCCCGAGTCCAACGACTTCGAGGTGCTCTCCTCGTCGCGCGGCAGCCAGCGCTCCATCTCGCTGTCCGGCGGCGGCCCCGCCGTCATCCAGGACATCACCCGCCACGAGCTGCTGATGCGCCCGCTGCGCGCGGGCAAGCTCACCATCCCGCCCGCGACGCTCAGCGCCGGGGGCCGCACGTACCGCACGGACCCCGTGCCGCTGACCGTGCGCGAGGGCCGCGTGGGCAACGCCCCCCAGGCGCAGCAGGGCGGCCGGTCGCAGCTGCCGGACCCGTTCCGCAACTTCCGCAACATGCCGGATCCGTTCGGGGACGACGACTCCGACCTGATGGGCGATGAGCCGGTGATTCCGCGCGGGGACTCGGACCTGTTCCTGCGCGCGAGCCTGGACCGCGACGACCTCTACGTGGGCGAGCAGGCCACGCTGTCGCTCTACATCTACTCGCGCGTGGACCTGTCCAGCGTGGACGCGGTGACGATGCCCAAGCTGGAGGGCTTCTGGACGGAGGAGGTGGAGAGCCCCACGCAGCTCTCGGGCGAGCAGAAGGTGGTGGACGGCATCCCGTACCGCGCCTACCTGCTGCGCCGCCGCGCGCTGTTCCCGGTGAAGTCCGGCACGCTGCTCATCACCCCGGCGGAGGCGGACATCACCACGGGTTTCCTCTTCGCGGGCCACCGCGTGCACCGCGTCTCCAACGGCCTGAAGGTGAAGGTGCGGCCCCTGCCGAACGGCGCGCCGCCGAACATGTCCAACGCGAACGTGGGCTCGTGGCGCATGTCGCTGGACGTGTCGCAGACGCGCGTGGAGCTGGGCCAGCCCATCACGGTGAAGGTCATCCTGGAGGGGCAGGGCAATGTGAAGAACGTCACCCCGCCCAAGCTCACCGGCCCGGCCGCGCTGAAGATCTACGAGCCGACGACGACGGACCGGCTCACCCCCAACCGCAACCGCATCCAGGGCCGCCGCGTGGTGGAGTACCTGGTGATGCCGCAGCGCACGGGCACCTTCACGCTGCCGGAGCTGCGCTTCCCCTACTTCGACCCCGTGCGGCGCCAGTATGAAGTGGCGCGCACGGACCCGGTGACGGTCACCGTGGAGGCGGGCGCGGGCGGCGTGTCGTCGCTGCCCTCGACGATGACGCCCTCGCAGGTGGCGGACGCGGCCAACGAGCAGAAGAACGTGCTCACCGCCGGAGGCCTGCGTCCGGTGCGCGCGCAGGCGCACTTCGTGGGGCCGTCGCAGCCCGCGTGGACGCAGCCCTTCTTCGTCGCGGGCGTGCTGGCGCCGCTGGGCCTGCTGGCGGGCGTGGCGTTCGTGGGCGGCATGCGCGGCCGGCTGGCCACCCGCTCGGAGGCGGGCCGGGGCCGTCAGCAGGCGAAGGCCGCGCGCAAGCGGCTGGCGGAGGCGGAGAAGCTCAAGGCGGGCTCGGACGCGGGCGCGTTCTACGTGGAGGTGGAGCGCGCGATGACGGGCTTCCTGGAGGCGCAGCTGGGCTTCCCCGTCGGCGGGCTGACGCGCGAGGCGCTGGGCGAGAGGCTGACGGCGGCGGGCGTGGACGCGGAGCGGCGCGCGCGCGTGCTCTTCGTGCTGGAGGCGTGCGACCTGGGCCGCTACGGCGGCGGGGTGGAGCCGGGGGAGCGGCGCAAGGTGCTGGCGACCGCGGCGGCGGTGATGGAGGGCTGGGCGTGATGAGCGACGCGGCGACGCAGGGCTACTACACCGCCGAGGAAGCGGAGGCCGTCTTCCAGCAGGCCAACGACGCGTACGGGCGCGAGGACTACGCCACCGCGCAGTCGCACTACGAGAAGCTCCTGGCCCACGGCTTCGGCGGGCCGGACGTGCTCTACAACCTGGGCACCACGCACCTGGCCCGGGGCGACCTGGGCCGCGCGGTGCTGGCGCTGGAGCAGGCCCGCAAGCAGGGCGGCCGCGCCGCGGACCTGGAGGCCAACCTGGCCCTGGCGCGGGCGCGGCAGGTGGACAAGGTCGTGGGCGCCACCGCGGACGAGGCCTTCCTCCCCCGGCTGGCGGCGGCGACGGACGGCGAGGCCGTGGCCTGGGTCTTCTTCGTCGCGTGGCTGGTGGGCTTCGCGCTGCTGCTCTTCCGGCGCTTCTTCCCCGCAATGCGCCGCACGGCGGTGGCGGTGGTGGCGGGCCTCTGCCTCACGGCGGCGGTGCCGGCGGCGCTGCTGCTGGGGGCGCACATCTGGGTGCACCAGAACGTGCACGAGGCCGTGGTGCTGTCGCCCACGCTGGTGGCGCGCGAGCTGCCGCGCTCGGAGGGGCGCTCCCTCTTCGAGGTGCACGCCGGGCTGAAGGTGCAGCTCCTGGAGGAGACGGGGAAGTACGTGCGCATCCGCCTGCCCAACGGCCTGGAGGGCTGGGCCGAGCGCGACGGCGTCTCCGAAATCTAGGCGGGGCCGGAGTGACCCCCGCCCGCGGGAATCCAGCAGCGGCCCGCTTTCGTACAGAGGGGCAGCCGGGAGATGTCGCTTCGCTGGACGTCGCCAGGGCAATGGCCTACGAGGGGCCCCGAGGAACCATGGCTGGCAACGCGCAGGCGCCCTTTCACATCCTGCTCGTCGAGGACGAGCCCGTCATCCGCGAACTGGTGCGCTCCATGCTGAGCGACGGCGCGGTGGACGTGGTCTGCGCGGCCAACGGCATCGAGGGCCTGAAGCTGGCCCGCGACCGGACCTTCCACCTCATCCTGATGGACGTGGTGCTGCCGCAGTTGGACGGCGTCTCCGTGTGTCGCATCCTGAAGAGCGACCCGGCCACGGCGAAGGTGCCGCTCTACATGCTCACCGCGAAGGCGAAGAAGGCGGACGTGGAGAGCGCGACGCAGGCGGGCGCGGATGGCTACATCCACAAGCCCTTCCGCGGCGCGGAGCTGATGGACCTGGTGGAGCGGCTGCGCGCGGCCCACACGGCCGCGGACTGACGCTCCACCAGAGGCCCCTTACGGCAGGTGGGGGTGGAGGAAGCGGGCCAGGGCGATGAGGTCGTCCCAGTCCAGCTCGCCGAACTCCAGCGCGACGCCGTCCACTTCGCGGCGGCGGATGGTGCACATGGTGACGAGCTCCCGGTCGCCCGGCAGCGGCAGGGCGATGGTGAGCGCGCGCTGCGTATCCGCCGGGTGGGCCTGGAGGAACAGGCCGTTCATGGAGATATCGCGCGCCTGCGCCGTCACGGTGCGGCCCGACAGGAGCACCTTGACCTGGAGCCGGGCTTCGACGCGCGGGTGGTAGCGCTCGCGCTCGTTCGGACGGGGGTCGTTGGAGGGGTTCATCATCGGGGGACTCACCTTCAAGTGCGACAGGACGCGACAACTCTGAATCAGGTTGGAGCGGTGGCAAGTTTTCGGGTTTTCGTCCGCCGTCCCGCGCCGTGGACCAGTCACCCGCGCATGGGAGACACCTGTCGCAGGGGCGAAGGACCGCGTCCCTGTCGTTTCAAGGGGTTGGCCCTGGCATGGACAATGGAAGGCAGCCCCGGCGAATCCCTGCCGGAGGCACCTCTTGGAAGACCGTCGCATCCCGTCGTTGAGCATCGCCCCGTCCATCGCGCGTCAGACGCCAAAGACGGAGTTCGGCCCCACGCTGGCGCGAGCGGCGCGCGAGGTGGTGCGCACGGGCGCGGGGCTCGTGGGCGGCATGTTGCCGTCGGGCCCCATCTCCAGCGCGGTGGTGTCCACGCTGAGCGGCACGGTGTCCGCGGCGGTGCCGGTCGAAGCGGTGTCGTCGGTGCCAGCGGCGGGTGGGGCCTCCGCGCCGTCCGCGCGCGCGAGCACGGCGGGGACCACGGCTTCGACCGGGGCGACGGGGACGGGGGACGCGTGGGACCTGCTGGAGGCGCAGCGGCTGATGGCCGAGGACGGCCAGAAGTTCAACGTGGCCTACCTGTCGCTCCAGAACGCGATGCAGAAGGAGAGCCGCGAGCACAACGCCATCTCCAACATCATGAAGGTCCGCCACGACTCGGCGAAGGCCGCCATCAACAACATCCGCTGAGGCGCGCTCGCGATGGCCATCGACAAGTTGGGAGCCGTGGGCGGCGCGGGGCCTTCGCCCGCGGTGGAGTCCGGCAGGCAGCGCTTCGGCGAGGTGCTGGACGGCGCGCGTCCGCCCGCGTCGCGCCCGGTGCCCGTGACGACGGAGGGACCGCCGAAGCCGGTGCGCGCGCCCACCGAGGCCACCGCCGGCACGTCGCGGGCGGGCGGCGTGGAGCGGGCGAAGGCGGGCTGCGCGGAGGTGAAGCCGGGCACGCGCGTGGATTCCGCGCAGGCAGCGCGCAGTCAGCAGGCGGTGGAGGTGCTGGACCGGGTGGGGCAGGCGCAGCAGCGGTTGGATCACATCCTGAAGCTCGCCGAGTCCGGCCGCACCTTCAGCCCCTCGGAGTTGCTCGCGCTCCAGGCCCACGTCTACCGCGCCAGTCAGGAGCTCGATCTCGCCGGCAAGGTCGTCGAGAAGGCCACCGGCGGCGTCAAGCAGGTCCTCCAGACCCAGGTGTGAGGAGTCCTTCGTTCCATGCGTTCCGCTCCCCTTCGTTGTCTCTGTCTCCTCCTGCTCCTGGGCGCTACCGCGTGCCGGGAGCGCATCCAGCATGGCCTCGACGAGCGTCAGGCCAACGAGCTGCAAACGGTGCTCGTCGAGCGGGGGCTCGACGCGCGCAAGGTGCCAGAGTCGGGCAAGAAACCCACCTGGGCCATCGAGGTCGCCGACGCGCAGTCCTCGGACGCGGTGCGCATCCTGGCGGAGCTGGGGCTGCCTCGGCTCGCCGCAGAGACGGGCTGCGACGTGTTTGGAGGAAGCGGGCTCGTGCGCTCGCCGCTGGAGGAGCAGGTCTGCCGCGTCCGGGGCATGGAGCGGGAGCTGGAGAAGACGCTCCAGACGGTGGACGGCGTGCTGCTGGCGCGCGTGCACCTGGTCGTTCCACCTCCGCCGAGGCCGGGGCAGGCTCCCACGCCGTCGAAGGCCTCGGCGATGCTGCGCACGGCCCCCGGCGGTGCGGCGCGCGTGCGCAAGTCGGCGGACACGCTGCGCGAGCTCATCGCGGGAGGCGTGGAGGGGCTGTCGCCGGAGGCGGTGTCGCTGCTGGTGGACGAGGTGACGACGCACGTGGAGGCGCCGTCGCCCAAGGGAGGTCCCGTCCCGCTGCGGCTGCGCGTGGTGCTCGCCCTGCTGGGCGTGCTGGTGACGGGGCTCTCCGGGGCGCTCATCTGGACGACGCTGCGCTGGCGGCACTTCCAGGGGCTGGCGCAGCAGCCCCCCGCGGCGCCGCCTGTCCCGCCCACGCCCGCGCGGCCGGTGGTGACCCCGGGCTCCACGCGCAAGCTGGCCTGAGCACGCCATGGACGTCACACGCGTGGGACGGGTGCTACGAAAGGCCCGGAAGCTCCTGCCCGCGAGGAGGGAACCACCGCGGGCCACGGCGGCGGAGGTCACGCTGCCCGCGTTGTCACTGCCCCTGGAACGCATCGCGCTGGTCGTCTGTGTCCTGGCGCGGGAGCGCGCCGCGGAGCTGCTGGGCGGCTTGTTGGATGCCGAGGCAGGCAGGGCGCTGCGCCACCTGGAGCGCTTCGCCGCCATGCCCTCCGCCCAGCGGCAGGCCAAGGTGGCGGTGGAGTTCGGCGAGCGGCCGGACGGCGCGAACCGGTTGGCCCTCTTCCTGGAGACAGCTCCCGAAGCCCTGCGCCAGGAGGCCTTGCGCGGGCTTCCGCCGTACCACCGCAGCCGGTTTCCCCAGTGGGAGGGGGCCGCACCGCGAGCGGAGGCCGGGCCGGTCCTGACCACCCTGGCCGAGCGGCGCATCCGCGAGGCCCTGCGCTGAGCAGCGCTGGGGAGAGGGCCATCCCGAACCGGGAACGCCGCATCCCGAAGACGGACCTCTACTCCTGCCAACACCCTGATTCCACGAGCCGGTCCCCAGGCCACGGCCGTGCACAGGGGACGTGTGTCCCATCGCCGTCCCGGAGCTCCGGATGCAAACGAATCCAGTCAGGTCCCCCAGCGCCGCGAGGAAGCCCACGCGTCCGTTCCGCCCGGGAGCGCGCCGGCTGACGCGCGCCCATCTGGTGTTGGGGCAGCGACCCCAGGTGGGGCGTTGGGGCGCGGAGCTCCTGCGCGACGTGGGCGCGGCGCTGTCGCGGGACCTGGGCGCGGCGGTCGAGGTGGAGGGGCACCTGGTGCCGGCGGCGGTCCAGCCGGAGCGCGAGCTGGCGGTGGGAATGGTGTTCGCGCTGGTGGAGCTGTCGGCGGTGGGGGGCACCGCCATCGTGGAGCTGGAGGTGCCGCTGGTCTTCGCGGCGCTGGCGAGGCTGGCGGGGACGGGGCCGCGGCCGGCGCCCGTGGCGGAGCTGACCCGGTTGGAAGAGTCCACGCTGGTGTACCTGCTGCTGTCCGCCCTGGCCGCGATGCGCGGGCAAGGCGAGTGGGTGCGAAGGCTGGGACCTCGTCTCTCCGCGGTGTCGATGCGGCGCGGTGACGTGCTGACGCGAGTCGACCCGAGACAGCCCTATGTGGCGGTCCTGCTGACGGCAGCGGTGGAGGGAGCGACCGTGGGAGGCCGGGTGCTCCTACCTGCTCGTGCCGTGCAGACCGCGTTCCAGGAGCTGCCCGTGGAGCCCGGAGACGCCATCGCGTCCCAGGTGCTGGCTGCATCGATTCCCGCGCGCTGCCTCATGGGGCGCAGTCCATTGCAGGCCGCGGCGGTGGATGCGCTGTCGGCGGGTGACGTCGTGCTCTTCGAGGGCGTGCGTCTCCGGGCTGGCCGGGTGGAGGGACAGGGGCACCTGATCACCCGGGGCTTCGCGCTCCGCGGTGAGTTTCTCGCGGAAGGTTTTTCGACGGGGAGCGTGCATTCGCTCGCGGCCCGACAGGAGTCGGACATGGTGGCGACGAACAAGCGGAGCGAGGCGATGCCGCCGCTCCCGGTGGATGTGGAGATCGAGCTGACGCGGTTGCAGTTGCCCCTGTCGGAGCTGGCGGCCCTGAAGCCGGGCACGTTGCTCCCCCTGCACGTGAACGCGAGCAGCCCCGTGCTGCTGCGCGTGGGTGACCGCGCGGTCGCGCGTGCGGAGTTGGTGGAGATCGAAGGCGAAGTCGGCGCCCGCATCCTGGCGTTGCTGCCGTGAGCGCACCCGTGAACACGTGGCTCTCATCGTTCTCTCCACGCGGCAGGCTGCTGCTCGCGTCGGCCCTGTTGCTGGGACTTGCGACACTCGCGCCCTTGGGAGGACTGTCGCTGGTGAGCACCTCCCGCCTGCTGGTTGGGTCCATGGCGCTGGCGGGGTTGGGCTGGGGGTTGCTGCGCAAGGGCGGCTCGTCCGGGAGTGGCGATGCGGCGACTCTGGAGCCCCTGCGCATCGTCGCGCGGACAGGGCTTTCGCAGCGCTGCGGTCTCGCGCTCGTGGAGGCGGATGGGCGGCGGTACCTCGTGGCCTATGGCGATACCTTCGCGGAGCTCCGTGAGACCCGGGCCGTGGCGGTTCTAACGAGTCCCCTGTCGGGGCCGGCGGGGAAGCCGCGACCGGACCTGGACCTGGAGCCGACGGTGCTCTTCCCTCGCACGCGACGGATCCAGATGGCGTGCGGTGCATCCCGGAAGCGGGGTGGGGGATGAAGGCGCTCGGATTGGGATGCGGCATGTTCCTGCCGGCGCTGGCGTTCGCCGCGGGGCCATCCTTGTCGCAGGCCTCCTATGCCGGCAGTCCGCTGGCGATGATGGGGATGCTCGCGCTCCTGTCGCTCCTGCCGTTCGCGGTGTTGATGCTGACGAGCTTCTCGAAGATCGCCGTGGTGCTCTCCCTGGCCCGCTCGGCGATGGGCACGCAGCAGGCTCCGCCGACGTTGGTGCTCACGGGGCTCGCGGTGGTCCTGACGGGGCACATCATGGCGCCGGTGATGGAGCGCATGTACGACGCGGGTCAGGCGGCCTACGACGAGGTGCACTCCGGTGCGCAGGTCCTCTCCGCCGCGAAGCAGGTGACGGAGCCCCTGCGTGCCTTCCTCATGAAGCATGGCAGTCCGGAGGAGCGGGCCCGCTTCGTGGACCTGGCCCGCGAGCTGCGACCTCCGGAGGAGTCCGAACAGGTGCAGGAGACGGACCTGTTCGTCGTCATCCCGGCCTTCGTCATCACCGAGCTGAAGGAGGCCTTTCAGATTGGCTTCATCGTCTTCCTCCCGTTCCTGGTGCTCGACATGGTCATCGCCAACGTGCTGCTCGCGTTGGGCATGCAGACGCTGTCGCCGAGCCAGGTGAGCCTGCCCTTCAAGATCCTCCTCTTCGTCGCCGTGGATGGCTGGGCCCTGCTCGCGCGGGGCCTCATCCTCGGCTACCGGTGACGCCATGACCCAGGACGTCCTGCTCACCCTGGGGCGCGAGGCCCTGCTGTTGATGGTGCTCGCCTCGCTGCCGCCCATCGGCGCGAGCCTTCTGGTGGGTTTCCTGATGAGCCTCTTCCAGGCGACGACCCAGCTGCAGGAGAGCACGCTGTCGGTGGTGCCCAAGCTGTGCGCGGCGGTGCTGTCCCTGGTGCTCGCGGGGCCGTGGATCGCCGGGCAGCTCACGCGCTTCACCCAGCACCTGCTCATGCTCATCGCGGAGGTGGCGCTGTGAACCCGGAGGTCTGGGGTGAACAGCTCCGCTCCCTGGGGCCGCACGTGGTCGCGGTGGCGCTGTGCGCGGCCCGGCTCGTGCCCATCGCGTTCCTCTGCCCATTGCTGGGGGGACAGGCCGCGCCGACGACGGTCCGGCTGGGCCTGGTGCTCGCGCTGTCGCTCTTCCTGCACCTCGAGGCGGGCGTGCAGTTCAGCGGCACGGTGGAGACGCCGGTGGTGATGGCGGCGCTCGTGGTTCGTGAGCTGGCCTATGGCGTCTCCGTGGGCCTCGTGTCCGCGCTGCCCTTCGACGCGGCGAGGATGGGGGGCCGCTTCATCGACCTCTTTCGAGGAACCTCCGCGGAGGCGAGCCTTCCGCTGGCGGGAAGTCGCGAGTCCGCTGCGGGCGATGCGCTGTACCACCTGCTGGTGGCGAGGGTGGTGTCCGGCGCGCTCTTTCCCGTGGTGCTCTCCGCCCTGCTGCGCGGCTTCGGAGTGGTGCGGCTGGGGGCCTTCGTGCCCACGGAGGCCTCGGCACTACAGGTCGTGGTGATGGTGGGGGGCGCCATGGCCACGGGGTTCGCGGTGGGCGCTCCGGTGGCGGCCGCATCGCTCGCGGTGGATGGCTTCCTGGGCATGGCATCGAGGGCCGCGGCGCAGGTGAACCTCCAGGAGTCGGGGGCTCCGCTGCGAATCCTCGGAGGTGGCGCGCTGCTGTGGCTGGGCGTGGGGCTGCTGTGTGAGCGGCTGCTCGCGGGCGTGGCTTCGACGGAGGGGGCGCTGGCGCTGCTGGGCGAGGTCTCGCGATGAGTGGCGAGAAGACGGAGCAGCCCACCACGAAACGGCTGCGCGAGGCCAGGCGCAAGGGGCAGCTTCCTCGAAGCCGGATGGTGTCCTCCGGCGCGACGACATTGGGAGGGCTGCTCGGCTTCATCGCATGCGCACCCGAGGGCTTCGCCCGGCTGAAGGACTGGGCCGCGAAGTTGATGCTGGAACAGACCCTCGCGGGCGCATGGGAGGAGGGCGCGTGGGTCGCTGCCCGGCTGTGCGGCCCTGCCTTGGGAGGAGCCTTTGTCGCGTCGCTGGTGGTCTCCGTGGCCACGGTGGGCTTCGACCTGGATGCACGCCATGCCGCGCCGGATTTCGAGCGCATCAATCCCATCGCGGGCCTCAAGCGCCTCTTCAGCGTTCGGCCGCTGGTCGAGCTGGGCAAGGCGCTGCTCGTGGCGGCCCTGCTGGCCCTCATCGTCTGGAACGAGGTGGAGGAGGTCGGCCCCGATGCCCTGCGGGCCGCGTGGCTCGAGGGAAGCCGGGGATGGGAGTTCCTCGTCGGCAGGCTGGCGGCGCTGGTGACGCGACTGGCGTGGGTGGTGCTGGGGTGCGGCGCGGTGGACTGCGCGCTCGCCCGGCGCAGGCACCGGCGCGAGCTGATGATGACCCGCGAAGAGGTCAAACGAGAGCACAAGGAGAGCGAGGGCGACCCGCGTCACAAGGGACAACGAAGGGCCCTGCATCGCCAACTGGCGCAGGGGGGACCGGCACGTGGAGTGCAGAAGGCCACCGCAGTGATCGTCAACCCCACGCACATCGCGGTCGCGCTCCGCTACGACGCGGGCGAATGCGACGCGCCCTACCTCGTGGCCAAGGGCCGGGAGCAGGACGCGCTCGCGCTCAAGGAGGAGGCGCGCCGGCAGGGCATCCCCGTGGTCCGGGACGTGCCGCTGGCCCGTAGCCTCATCCACTTCGACGTCGGCGAGTCCATCCCCGAGGAGCTGTACCAGGCGGCGGCCGTCGTGTTGCGGACCGCGATGGAGCTTCGCGCGCCGGACGACCGTCCACGGAGACAGACATGATGCCCCCCTTCCTGAAGGTCTTGCTGAAGGCCCGCCAGTCCTCCGATGTCGTCCTCGCCGTGGCGATGGCCGCCGTGCTGGGGGCGCTCATCATCCCGTTGCCGGCGTGGCTGCTCGACGTGGGGCTCGCGGTGAACCTGGCTGCGGCGGTGGCGCTGCTGGTCGCGGCGCTGAACGCGAGGGACGCGCTGCGGGTGACGTCGTTCCCCACCCTGCTGCTCTTCACCACGCTGTTCCGGCTGTCGCTCAACGTGTCGTCCACGCGCCTGGCCCTCTCCGAGGGGCATGCGGGCGAGGTCATCCAGGCCTTCGGTGAATTCGTGGTGCGAGGCGACTACGTGGTGGGCGCGGTGGTGTTCGCCATCCTCACGCTCGTGCAGTTGCTGGTGGTGACCAAGGGCGCGGAGCGGGTCGCGGAGGTGTCCGCCCGCTTCACGCTGGACGCGATGCCCGGCAAGCAGATGTCCATCGACGCGGACCTGCGCGCGGGCGCCATCGACCAGACGATGGCCCGGCGGCGACGGCGCGACCTGGAGCGCGAGTCCCAGATGTTCGGCGCCATGGACGGCGCGATGAAGTTCGTGAAGGGCGACGTCGTCGCGGGCCTCGTCATCGTCGCGGTGAACCTGCTGGGCGGCACCCTCATTGGCGTGTTGCAGAACGGTCAGTCCTTCTCCGAGGCCGCCGCCACCTTCGCCCTCATCGCCATCGGCGACGGGCTCGTGTCCCAGGTGCCCTCGCTGTGCATCGCGGTGGCCGCGGGCCTCGTCGTCACGCGGGTGGCGGCGGAGAAGGAGGAGGACTCGCTCGGGTCGGAGATCGGCTCCCAGTTCTTCGGTGACTTCCGCACGCTGGCCACCGTCGCGGGCCTGTGTGTCGCGCTGGCCTTGATGCCGGGCATGCCGCACGTGACCTTCCTCGTCCTGGCCGCGGGGCTCGGAGGGCTCGGGTATGCGCTGCGGCGCAAGGGCCAGGCGTCGGAGAAGCTCCAGGTGAAAGCGGAGGCCTCCCCGGGAGCCGAAACGCAGCCTGGGTCCGCGGGCAAGCCTCCGGAGAGCGCGAAGGCGCCGGTCGGGGTGACGCCGCTCACGCTGGACCTGTCCGCGCAACTGACGCCGCTGGCGGAGGCGGACGGAGGCGCCTTCGTCCACACGGTGCTGAACGCCGTGCGCGACGAGCTGTTCTTTGAACTGGGCGTGCGCATCCCCGGCATCCGGGTACGGACCCACGCCGCCTACCTGGGCCCGGGGGAGTACCGCATCCTCCTGGACGAAGTGCCCGCCGGTGGCGGCGTGGTGCAGCCCGGCGCCCTGTACGCGCTCGTTCCCCCGGCCGAGCTGGCCTTCCTGGAGGTCCAGGCGGAGGCGTCGGTGGAGCCCGCCAGCGGGCGGCCCATCAGCCGCGTGGGGGAGGGAGCCCGCTCCCGGCTGGAGCTGGCCCAGGTGCCGCTGCGCAAGCCGTCGGAGCTCATCGCGGACCACCTGCGGGCGGTGCTGCGCCTGCGCGCCTCCGCGCTGCTGGGACTCCAGGAGGTGCAGGGGCTGCTGGAGGGGCTGGAGGCCCAGTGTCCCGTGCTGGTGAAGGAAGCGCTGCAGAAGGTGCCGCTGCCGCTGCTGGTGGACGTGCTGCGGCGGCTCGTGCAGGAGCAGGTGAGCATCCGCGACCTGCGCGCCATCCTGGAGGCGCTCGTGGCGCCCACCACCGAAGGCGACGCGGCGGCCCTGGCCGAGCGCTGCCGTCAGGCCCTGCACCGCTACCTGAGCCACCAGTTCGCGCCCACGGGCCCGCTGTACGCGTACCTCGTGGACCCCGAGGTGGAGGAGGTGCTGCGCGCCAGCGGCCCCCGGGGGCTCGCGCCAGAGCCGGAGCGCCTCATGGAGATACTGGAAGGGGTGCGGCAGATCGCCACGGGAGGTCGGGCGGTGCTGCTCGCGGCTCCGGACATCCGCCGTCCGTTGCGCAAGCTGTGCGAGGGCCCGTTCCCGGACGTGGCGGTGCTCACCTACGGAGAGCTGGATGGGGACCTGCAGATTCGCCCCATCGGGCGGCTCTCGCCGGTCGCCGTGGGGCGGTGAGGCCTAGAGGGTGCCGGTGCCGCTGCTGCCCTTGAACTCGGAGGAGGGCGGCAGGTCCGACTGGGCCTGCAGCGGGGCGGGGCGGTTGACCCGGTCGCGCAGCTCCTTGCCGGTGCGGAAGAGCAGGCCGCGCTTGGGCTTCACCGGGATGACCTGGCCCGTCTTCGGGTTGCGGCCCTGGTAGCCCTGGTAGTTCTTCACGTGGAAGGCGCCAAGCCCGCGAATCTCGATGTTCTCCCCGCGGCAGAGGGCGTCCTTCATCGACTCGAAGATCGTCTCGATGGTCGCCTCCGCCTGCTTCTGGGTCACGCCTCGTTTGGCGACGAGGATGTTGATCAGATCGGACTTGAGCATCGGACGCTCCCGCAAACCCCGTGACCCCTTGGTGACAGGGCTCTCTGGCCCGTGGTCGAGATCCGAATACATAACAGAACACCTCCTCCTTGCAAGCCGGGTGGTCTCCCAACCCTCTAAAAACGTTACGGATTTCCGTCGCTGGCCGCTGCCTTGGCGGCCTCGGGGGCGGGCGGGGCGAGCAGCCCCGGGCGCAGGGGCGTCACCAGGTCCAGCCACCGGGTGCGGCGAAGCAGGTCGACCCCGGCACAGTCGGCCGCCTGGAACAAGGGCTCGAATTGTTCGAAGCCGGGGGCCTTGGGGCCCGTCCAGGTGTCGGGGCCGCCGGTGATCATCACCCCGTGCACAGCGAGCGTGGTGTCGGCGAGGGTGATGTCGGCGGGGTCTTTCGCCGGACGCAGGCCGCCCCGCCGCGCCCGCTCCAGCAGGCGGGCTTCCACCATCCGGTCCACCACCTCGTGCACCAGCGACTCCGGCACGCGCAGCCGCGTGGCCAGCTCCCGGGGCAGGGGCGGGGTGCGGCCATCCACCCAGCACAGGGTGACGTCCTGGGCGACGCGCGCGGCCACCAGCTCGTGGGCGCGCGGGTGGCTGCCGAAGGCGAAGAGGGAGTCGCGGAAGGAGACGTGCTCCACGGCGTAGGACAGCCGGGCGCCGAACAGCATCACCAGCCAGCTCACGTACACCCAGGCGAGGAACAGGGGCAGGGCGCCCAGCGACGCGTAGAGCGGGTTGTAGAGGAAGCTGCGCGCGGCGAACTCCGCGTACACCTGCTTCGCCAGCATCCACCCCAGGCCGGCCACCAGGCCGCCCGCCAGCGCCGAGCGCACGCGCACGTGGGCGTAGGGCGTCCAGAGGTAGAGCAGCGTCAGGCTGCCCATGGCGATGAGCGTGGTGCCCACGGCGATGAACAGGGGCGCGGAGGGCGCGTAGGTCTGCAGGAACACGCGGACCCGGCCCGTGCCCGAGAAGGAGATGGCCATGAAGATGGGGCCCAGCAGCAGCAGCCCGGCGTAGATGGCCAGCCGCGTGAGCCACGGGCGCTGGCGCCGGATGCCCCACAGCTCGTTCACCGCGCCGTCGATGTGGCGCAGCAGTGAGCCCGCTGACAGCAGCACCGCGAGGAAGCCCACGCTGCCCACCGCGATGGAGTCGCCCGGGTGCAGGAACCGGTCGAGCAGGGCGGCGGACTCCTCGCTGACCCCGGGGGCCAGCACCTCGGAGATGACGAAGCGCAGCTTCCGCTGGAACTGCTCCTGGTGGAGCGTGCGCAGGAGCACGATGCCCACGGTCAGCAGCGGCACCAGCGAGAACATGCTGATGTACGTGAGCGCGGCGGCACGCAGGCGCAGGTTCTCGCCCATGAAGCCGCGCGCCACGGTGCGCGCCGCGAAGAAGATGTCCGCCGCGAAGCGACCGCCTGACGTGGCCCCGATGGGCGCCCACACACGGGCCGCCGTCTGGAGCGCCCAGGCTCGCACCCGTACCAGGGGCCGCCGGACGCGCCAGGACAGCTTCCGGGCCATGGTCACGGCCTCCTCCCGGTGTGCTTCCCGCCCGGCGCGGCCAGGTCGCGGGAGTCCAGGAGCGTGCGAAGGCGCGGAGGCGAGCGGTTCATCCCAGGCGATTCAAACGGGCCAGAAGGTGAACGACGCCCCCCGGTGTGGAAGTGCCACCGTAGCCAAACCCTGCCCCTGGGAACCAGCCCTCCCCTCCCGCCGGAGCGGACGTTGTCCGCACATGCACGGTCCTCGTCCGCCCGGCCGGTCACCATGCGGGAGGGCGGGCTGGGCGAAGCCACAGAAGGCCATGGCCCGAGGTGCCTTCGTGCTCCCTCACGAACCGGCCGCCGACGCCCGCCGCCATGCGATGCGTGCTCCTCCCAAGGTGAGCAGTGTGCCCGCGGCTGGACCTCGTTGAAGTCAATCCGACACCGTCCTGCCGTCTGACGGCTCGCACTTTGGTTCAAGCGGCGGCGCCAGGGCCGCCTCCCGCAAGGTCGCTCGTGCTGCGTTTTCAGGTGGAACTCCAAGGCAGCGTGCCCGCTGGACTCGCGGTCATCAGACGGAGGCCGCCGGACGGCTCGTGCCTTGGTTCAAGCGGAGGCGTCAGGCCATGTGAAGGTGGATATCGGCTGCTGCTCGCAATTCGGCGCGGGGGAAAGGGGAGGCGTCAGGCGGTGTGTCCGCGAGGACAGTGGGCATCGACTTGGCACGGGGAAAGGGGAGGCATCAGGCCCTGTGTCCGCGAGGAAGGTGGGTTCGGCTGCTGCTCGCAATTCGACGCGAGGGCGAGGGGAGCCGTCGGGCTGTGTCCGCGGGGAAGGTAGACATCGGCTGCCGCTCGCGGCTTGGCGGGTGGCAAGGGGAAGCCTCAGGCGGCATGCCCGCGAGGACCGTGGACATCGGCTGCCGCTCGCGGCTTGGCGCAAGGGCGAGGGGACCGTCAGGCAGCGTGTCCGCGAGGCCTGCTGACATCAGGCCGCTGAACACGGGCTCCAATGCAGAAGGCCCGGCGGGTGTGCACCCACCGGGCCTTCGCTGTCACTCACGGACCGGGCTCATGGGGCCCGGGGTCGCGCACGGCCTCAGCCTTCGCCGCCACCGCTGGACGGCTCCGATGAGCCCCCACCGGACGCCGCAGGAGGCGTGCTGCCGCCCCCGTTGTTGCCACCGCCGGAACCGCCATGGCGCTCACCGCGCTCGGGCCGCTCACCGCGCTCGCCGCCACGGTTCTCGCCAC
>JAFADT010000982.1 GCA_023424585.1 Pseudomonadota bacterium | reverse complement strand
GGGCGGCCGCGCGTACGCGAAGCCGTCCGACGCGGAGCTGAAGCGCACCCTGTCCCCGCTGGCCTACCAGGTGACGCAGCACGAGGCCACCGAGCCGCCCTTTCGCAACGCCTACTGGAACCACCACGAGGAGGGGCTCTACGTGGACGCGGTCAGCGGCGAGCCGCTGTTCTCCTCGCGCGACAAGTTCGACTCCGGCACCGGCTGGCCCAGCTTCACCCGGCCCCTGGACAAGGCCCACGTGGTGGAGAAGCGCGACAGCACCCTGGGGATGGAGCGCGTGGAGGTGCGCTCGAAGGACGGCGACTCGCACCTGGGCCACGTCTTCGAGGACGGGCCCCAGCCCACGGGCCTGCGCTACTGCATCAACTCCGCGTCGCTGCGCTTCATCCCCGTGGGCGAGCTGGCCGCGAAGGGCTACGGCGCGTGGCTGCCGACGTTCGGCCGCGCGGCCCCCAGCGAGCCCCCGGGCGCGCTCGCCCCCGCCGCGGGCGCCGTCGTGCTGGCGAAGGCGCCGGGCCCCACGGAGGCCCCGCGCGAGACGGCGTACCTGGCGGGCGGGTGCTTCTGGGGCATGGAGGACATCCTCCGGAAGATCCCGGGCGTCATCGACACGGAGGTCGGCTACACGGGCGGCGCGAAGCGGGACGCCACCTACGAGGACGTGCACACCGGGGAGACGGGGCACGCGGAGGCCGTGCGCGTCGTCTTCAACCCGAAGCTGCTGACGTACGAGGCGCTGCTGGAGAAGTGGTTCTTCCGCATGCACGACCCGACGACGCTCAACCGCCAGGGCAACGACGTGGGCACGCAGTACCGCTCCGCCATCTTCTACCTGTCGGAAGCCCAGCGACAGACGGCGGAGGCGGTGAAGGCCCGCGTGGACCGGTCCGGCAAGTGGCCCCGGCCCGTCGTCACGCAGGTGGTCCCCGCCGGCCCGTGGGTGCCCGCCGAGGGCTACCACCAGGACTACCTGGTGAAGAACCCCGGCGGCTACACCTGCCACTACCTGCGCGACTGAGGAGCCCGCCGCGCCGTCACGCGGCGCGGTCGTGGACCTCGAAGGTCATGCCCGCCCGGCGCAGGCGCTCCACCAGCACCATGCCCATGGCGGACGCGGGGGTGAGGACGCCGCCCCGCTTGGGCAGGGGGTCGAAGGCGAGGCACAGCGCGGACTCCGCCAGCATGCGCGCCGTCGCCGCGTAGCCCGGGTCTCCCTTCGCCGCGACCTTGCCCTCCACCTTCACGCGCTGGCCGCTCTTGGGCGAGTGGCCCTCGCCGAGCAGCCGCACCTCGAAGAGGCCGCGCTCGCGCACGGTGGCGGACGGGCCCTGGCCCGGCGCGGGCAGCACGTGCTTCTCCAGGAGCTCGCGCGCGACGTCCACGTTGGACAGGGCCATGAAGCCGCCCAGCCCCGCGGTGGTGGCCACGGCGAGCGCCAGGCCCCTGGGCCCGGGGCCGAAGTCGGAGACCTCCGAGTAGAAGAAGTCGCGGCCCCACGGGAAGCCCAGGAGCGCGTTGGAGCGCCGCACCACGCGCGTGTTGACGGACGCCATCACGAAGGGCCCGGTCCACGTGCCCGTGTCCGGGCTCCTCCTCACCGTGGACAGGTCGCGCTCCTCCTGGGTGCCCCGGGAGGGCTCGGGGTCCAGCGCGTGGGCGCTGGTGAGCACCTTCTTGAGGGACGGCTCCGCCTTCACCGCCGCCAGGGTGTCCATCATGCTGGCGATGGTGCCGCCGCTGAAGCCTCCGCGCATGCGCAGCAGGTGGAAGCGCACCTGGTCGCAGTGGCCGCCGTGCTTCTCGCGCATGTAGTCCTGGACCATCAGCGTGCCCAGGTCCGAGGGGATGGAGTCGAAGCCGCAGGTGTGCACGATGCGGGCGCCCGTCTCGCGCGCCCGCGCGTCGTGGGCGTCGATGGTCCGGCGCATGAACTGCACCTCGCCTGTCAGGTCGCAGTAGTCCGTGCCGGCGCGGACGCACGCGGCGACCAGCTCGTGGCCGTAGCGGGCGTAGGGGCCCACGGTGGAGATGATGACGCGCGTGCGCGCGACCATCGCGTCCAGCGAGGCCGGGTCCTTCGCGTCCGCGAGCACCACCGGCAGGGCCGCCAGGTCCGGCCGCGCCTTCACCAGCTCCGAGCGGACCTGGTCGAGCTTCGCCTCGTCGCGCCCGGCGAGGGCCCACCTGGCGCGGTGGGTGTCCTGCGTGCGCGCGAGGTACTCCGCCACCAGGCGGCCGGTGAAGCCCGTGGCGCCCCACAGGAGGATGTCGAACTCGGCCTTCTTGTCATGTGCCATGGGGCGGCGCGTAGCCGGAGCCTCCATGTGCGCGCAAGCGGGATTCCACCCGCCGTGGACGCGGTGTTCAGCCCCGGCCGACGCCGAAGTAGGTGAAGTCCGCGCCGCGCGTGTCCATGAACAGGAGGGGGCTCTCCGTGCGCACGAAGGGCGCGTAGAGCTCGCCCATGATGCGGCGGGCCCGCGCGGAGTCCACGCCGATGACCACGCGGTCCGGCTTGAGGAAGTCCTCCAGCGCGGCGCCCTCCTTGAGGAACTCCGGGTTGGAGACGACGTCGAAGGCGTGCGCGGGGTTCCGCGCGAGGACCGCCCGGACCTGGTCCGCCGTCCCCACCGGCACGGTGCTCTTGTCCGCCACCACCGTGTAGTGCCGCAGCGCCCGGCCCACCGCCTCCGCCGCCACGAGCACGTGCTGGAGGTCGGCGCTCCCGGACTCGCCCATGGGCGTGCCCACCGCGATGAACACCACCGCCGCGGCCCCCACCGCCGCCGGCAGGTCCGTGGTGAAGCGCAGCCGGCCGGCCTCGCGGTTGCGGCGCACCAGCTCCTCCAGGCCCGGCTCGTAGATGGGCAGCCGCCCGCGGCGCAGCGCCGCCACCTTCGCCTGCTCCACGTCCACGCAGGTGACGTCGTGACCGGCCTCGGAGAAGCACGTGCCCGCGACCAGCCCCACGTAGCCCGTCCCGATGACGGCGCTTCTCATGGCTCCCGCTCCTCCTCGTCCGCGCTCAGGGCGCCCGGCCGGACGCGGCCTCGCGCGCGTAGTGCTCCAGGGTCCGCGCGCGGTGCGCCGCCGTGTGC
>JAFADT010000979.1 GCA_023424585.1 Pseudomonadota bacterium | reverse complement strand
CCACACGCACAGGAGCGCGAAGGTGAAGTCCAGGAGCCCGCGGGCGCGTCGAGCGAACATGCGTCGGGGCCTCAGCGAAGGAAGGACAGCACCGGGGCCGCGTCCCACGCCGCCGCCAGTCCCAGGGGCGCCACCACGAGGCACCCCACGAGCCCGCGAGTCCAGGCCCGCCGGGAGCCCACCGCTTCACACGCCGCGTCTGCGTGCTGGAGGTTGCGCAGCACCGCGCGCCACCCGAGCGACACGGCCACACCGCCCAGCGCCGCCACCGCCAGGCCCCGGGCCGCCCAGTCCGCGGCGACGTCGCCGAACAGCGGCCGCCACGACAGGTACACCGTCCCCTGGACGAGCCGCGCCACCGTGCACGCCCCCGCGAGCACCACGCCCGCGGTGGCCAGGGGCCGCACCCACCGCATGGGCGTGGGCCGCCGCAGACAGCGCCGCAGCAGCGCCTTCCACGACGAGGACGAGGACGAGGACGCGGAAGCCGTCACGGGACGCCAGGGCTCCACGGGCCGGGCCGCGTCGGTCTCGCGATAGCCCAGCGCGGGCAGCGCCAGGAGCAGGTCCGCCGCCAGCTCCCAGCACAGGGCCAGGGCCCGCGCCAGCCGGGTGCGCGTCTCCAGCGACACCCAGTCCACCAGGGACGCGAGCGAGGGGAACTGGCCCACCCACGCATCGAACGCGGAGTCCAGCCGGTCCACCGCCGTGAGCAGCCGGTCATCCAGCGTATCGGCCGCCGCGTGCACGCCCACCGCGACCAGCGCGAGCAGCCCCAGCGGCATGAACGCCCAGCGGAACGCCCCCAGGAACCGGGAGACATCCGTGAGGAAGCTGCTCGAGGGCTCCGAGGAGCTGGATGGGTGGACCGGCATGGAGCCTCCGGGGCGGTCCCCCATCAACGCGGGAGCCCCTCTCCGGGTTTTAAGCCGCCAGCCCCCGGGGACGAAAACGACGACGCCCCGCCCCTGCGCGCCCGGAGGCGGAGGAGACGGGGCGTCTTTTTCCGGAAGCGGCCTTCCTCACGGAGGGCCGCTAGGCGGGGGCCGGGCTCAGGCCTTCGCGTCCGGCGTGGCCGCCGCCGGAGTGGCGACCGCGGGAGGCGCGCCCTGCGCGGTGGCGCGCTCGGCCATGGCCTCCTTGCGCGACAGGCGGATCTTGCCCGTCTTGTCGATGCTGACGACCTTCACCAGCACCTCGTCGCCCTCGCTCAGCACGTCCGACACGCTCTTCACGCGCTTGTCGGACAGCTCGGAGATGTGGATGAGGCCGTCGGTGCCCGGGAACAGCTCCACGAAGGCGCCGAACTCGGCGATCTTCCGCACCGTGCCCGTGTAGATCTTCCCGATCTCCGCCTCGCGCGTGAGCGCCTGGATCATCGCGATGGCCGCCTTCACCGCCTCGCTGTTCGCGCTGGCGATGTCCACGCGGCCGGAGTCCTCGATGTTGATGGCGGCACCCGTGCGGGCGATGATGTCCTTGATCACCTTGCCGCCCGGCCCGATGACGTTCTTGATGAACTCCGGGCGGATCTGGATGGTGGTGATGCGCGGCGCGAACTGGCTGATCTCCTTGCGCGGCGCGCTCAGCGTCTTCGCCATCTCCGCCAGGATGTGCTCGCGGCCCTGACGCGCCTGCTCCAGCGCGCGGCTCATGATCTCCGTGGTGAGGCCGGTGATCTTGATGTCCATCTGGATGGACGTGATGCCCTTGGACGTGCCGCAGACCTTGAAGTCCATGTCGCCCAGGTGGTCCTCGTCACCGAGGATGTCGGACAGGATGGCGATCTTGTCGCCCTCCTTCACCAGGCCCATGGCGATGCCCGCCACCGGCGCCTTGATGGGCACGCCCGCGTCCATCAGCGCCAGCGTGCCACCGCACACGGACGCCATGGAGGACGAGCCGTTCGACTCCAGGATCTCGGACACCAGGCGCACCGTGTACGGGAACGAGTCGCTGCCCGGAATCATGTTGCGCAGCGCGCGCTCCGCCAGGGCGCCGTGGCCCACCTCGCGACGGCCGGGGCCGCGCAGGGGCTTGGTCTCGTTCACGCTGAACGGCGGGAAGTTGTAGTGCAGCATGAAGCGCTTGAAGGCCTGGCCGCTGAGCAGCTCCAGCCGCTGCTCGTCCTCGCTGGTGCCCAGCGTGACGACCACGAGCGCCTGCGTCTCGCCGCGGGTGAACACCGCGCTGCCGTGCGTGCGGGGCAGCACGCCCACCTCGTTGGTGATGGGGCGCACCACGTTGTGCGGACGGTCACCGATGCGGCCGCCGTTCACCGTGATCTCACGCATGTGCTCGTACTTCAGGTCCTCGATGACCTGCTTGGCGTGCTTCTCCACCTGCGGGGTGAAGGCCTCGCCCAGCTTCTCCTTCAGCGCCGCGACGGCCGCCTTCTTCGCCTTGGAGAGCGCCTCGTAGCGGGCCGCCTTCTCCTTGATGGCGTAGCCGGCCTTCACGCCCTCCAGCGCCAGCTCGCGGACCTGGTTGCGCAGGCCCTCGTCGATGGTGGCGAGCTTCTCGTAGGCGCGGACCTGCTTCTTCAGCTCCGTGCGCAGCTGGTCCTGGAGGTCCAGCGCGGGCTGGGCCTGCTGACGGCCGAACTCCAGCGCCGCCACCATGTCCGCCTCGCTGACCTCCTCCGCGCCGCCCTCCACCATCACGATGGCCTCGCGGCTCACCGCCATGACGAGGTCCAGGTCGCTCTGCTCGCGCTGCTTCGCGGTGGGGTTGGCCACGAACTGGCCGCCCACGCGGCCCACGCGGATGCCCGCGATGGGGCCGTTGAACGGGATGTCCGACACCCACAGCGCCGCAGAGGCGCCGGTGATGCCGTGGATGTCACCCTCGTTCTCCGGGTCCGCGGAGATGACGGACGCGATGACCTGCGTCTCGTAGGCGTAGCCTTCCGGGAACAGCGGGCGGCAGGAGCGGTCCACCAGACGGGAGGCCAGCGTCTCCTTCTCCGTCAGGCGGCCCTCGCGCTTGAAGTAGCTGCCCGGGATGCGGCCCGCCGAGTACAGCTTCTCCTGGTACTCCACCGTGAGGGGCAGGAAGTCGACGTCCTTCTTCTCCCGCGCGCTCACCGCGGTCACGAGCAGCATGGTGTCGCCGTAGCGGACCACCACCGCGCCGTCGGCCTGCTTGGCCAGGCGGCCCGTCTCGATGCTCAGCTCGTTCTCACCAATCTTGACGCTCTTCTTCAACATGTCGTGTGGCCTTCCGTGCCTGCTTCGCGTGCGAGGACCCTCGCCAGCCGCGACCTGCCCACGTGCGTGGGGCCTCAAGTCGCCCGGAAGGGGCCCTCTGGGAATGAGCGGTCGCCAGGGCCTGAAGCAGGCACATGCCAGACGAACGCTGTCTGTCCTGCGGAAACGGGCTCCGTTGCGGAGCGCCGAAGGGATGGACCGGACCTCTTGATCCCTGATCACACCCGCCCACCCATGACCTCAGGTCGGCCGGTCTGAACGGAAACCAAAAGAGCCCGCCTCCACCACTCCCTCGCCCGACTCCTTCGCCTGCGTCCGCGCTTCTGTTGAACCAACTGCCGCGTGAAACCATGCTGCCCAAATGCGCGGGGCGCTGGTGATGTGCCAGCGCCCCGGGTGCTGCTCGAGGACTACTTGCGGATGCCGAGGCCCTCGATGAGCTTCTTGTAGCGGGCCACGTCCTTGGACTTGAGGTAGTCCAGCATGCGGCGGCGCTGACCGACCAGCTTCAGCAGACCGCGGCGGGAGTGGTGGTCCTTCTTGTGGGTCTTGAAGTGCTCGGTGAGCATGTTGATGCGCTCGGACAGCAGCGCCACCTGCACCTCGGGCGAGCCGGTGTCGGACTCGTGGGTGCGGAACTTCGTGACCAGCTCGCTCTTGCGCTCCTGATGCAACGACATGGGCTTCTTCCTGAATCCCGCTCCGGGGTGACTGCTCGTGCCGCCTGGGTCCGCGGAGGGGTACAGACCCGGCCACAGATGGTCCTTCTAACGAGCGGGCCGCTTATAAGCTTCACCCCCTGGGGGGTCAACCTTCGCCGCCCGTCCGTCCGCCCCGCGGGGGGCGGGACAGTGCGAAGACGTACAACCGGCAGCCCCCGGCCATTCCGCCCCCACCCGGGGAGAGCTCCCGGGCCGAGGCTTCATCCATGGCCAGGTGCAGGTACGGGCCCCCCGCCTCGCCGCCGTCGCCCGCCAGGAGCTTCTGGGTGCGCGGGTACAGCCGCAGGAGCGCCTCCACCACGTCGCCGACGTCCGCCGTCGCGGGCACGCCCAGGGACAGCTCGCGCCGCCCGTCGAAGGCGCCGCGAAGGCCCGGGGCCACGCTCACGGAGATGTCATGGGTCCGGGAGGCCACTCAGGCGAACACCCGCAGGTAGCGAAGCCGCCCGCCCACCACCTCCGCCATGGCGAGCAGCGCGTCATCCGGGCCCAGCACCCGCACCCGGCCCGGCACGGGGGCGACCTCCACGGGGACGCCGTGCGACACCCGCCGCGCCTCCTCCGCGTTCACCCGCACCGCGGGCAGGTCCGTCAGCGCCTCCGCCAGCGACACCAGCCGCGCGGCCACGGCCTCGCGGGACAGCGTGGCCAGCTCCCCCAGGGGCAGCGCGCGCGCCAGGGTGAAGGGGCCGCTCATCGTGCGCCGCAGCGCCTCCAGGTGCGCCCCGCAGCCCAGCGCGCGGCCCAGGTCGTACGCCAGCGTGCGCACGTAGAAGCCCTTGGTGCAGCGCACGGACAGGGTCAGCCGGTCCGCGGAGAAGTCGCGCAGCACCAGCTCGTGCACGGTGACGGTGCGGCTCGCCCGCTCCACCTCTTCCCCGGCGCGCGCCAGCTCGTACAGCCGCTTCCCGGCCACCTTCACCGCCGAGTACATGGGCGGCACCTGCTCGAAGGTGCCCCGGAACCGGGCGAGCACCGCTTCCAACAGCGGGGCCGTGAGCGGGGGCACCGGGGCCTGCGCCGTGGGCCTGCCCTGGGCGTCCTGGGTGTCCGTCTCCACGCCCAGCCGCACCACGGCGTCATACGCCTTGTCGCCCTCGGTGATGACGCCGGCGACCTTGGTGGCCTCGCCCAGGCACACCGGCAGCACGCCGGTGGCCATGGGGTCCAGCGTGCCCGTGTGGCCCGCCTTCTTCACCTTCAGCAGGCCGCGCACCTGGCGGACCACGTCGAAGGACGTGGGGCCCAGGGGCTTGTCGATGACGAGAACGCCGTCCATGAAGCGGGGCCTACCAGCCTTCCTTGCCGCGCACCTCGCGCAGGAGCCGGTCGATCTTATCGCCCTCGCCCACGGACGCGTCGAAGGCGAAGAAGATTTCCGGCGACACGCGCAGGTTGACCGCGGACGTCACCTCGCGGCGCACGAAGCCCTTGGCCGCGTCCAGGCCCTTCTGCGTCTCCGCCTTCTCCTGGTCCGTGCCCAGCATCGAATAGAAGACCTTCGCCACCCGCAGGTCCGGCGACACCTTCACGCCGGTGATGGTGATGAAGCCGATGCGCGGGTCGCGCAATTCCCCCCGCGTCAGCAGGGCGCCGATGGCCGCCTGGATCTCCTGCCCCACGCGCTCGGGTCGTGCATGCGTCGTCATTTCTTCTCCCAATCTCGCGGGTTGCGCAGCGCCCGGGCCTTGGCCCGGGCGTCTTCCAACGTCAGCGTTCCACCCTCACCCGTGGGGCGGGGAGCCCCGGGCCCGGGGCCCGCGCCCTCGTGCCGCTGCTCCCACGCGCCCAGCCCCTCCGCCTCCGCCAGGGAGCGGTCGCTGCGCAGGAAGCGCGCGATGGCCGCCTCCGTGTGCGCGTGCGCGTCCTCGGGGGACAGGTGGGCGTCCTCGTCCGCCGGCTCGGGGACCCGCACGGGCGCGCGGAAGGTGCCCCCGGGGACCTTGTCCGGATAGAGCTGGTCCCCGAAGGTGAGGACCTCCGTCTCCCGGGCCATCAGCGGCGCGACGTACATCTCCTCCACGAAGTGGATGATCTTCTCCAGCTGCTCATCCACGTGCCGGCGGTCGTTGCCCACCACGGCCAGGGCCACCGACGCCTTCTGCCAGAGGTCCTGGTCGTCCACCTCCGCGACGGCCACGTTGAAGCGGGCCTTCACCCGGTCCGTCACCCGGCGGAGCACCTGCCGCTTGGACTTCAGCGAGGCGCTCTCCGGAATCTGGAGGGTGAGGCGTGCGACTCCCACGAACATAGAGGTCCCCCAGGCCGACGGCCGCCCGGGCGCAGCACCTGCGCCCAGGCTCCGTCGCGTCGTCCTTCACCCGGGAAAGGTGGGGCCTTCCCCGGGGTCCGTCGAGTACGCCCCTCGGGGTTACGAGAGGCTCTGCCGGGTCTCCTCGATCTCGTAGGCCTCGATGATGTCGCCGGCCTTGAGGTCGTTGAAGTTCTCGATGCCGATACCGCACTCGAAGCCCTGGGCGACTTCCTTCACGTCGTCCTTGAAGCGGCGCAGCGACGCCATCTTCCCGGAGAAGAGCTGCTTGTTCTCGCGCATGAGGCGCACGAACGAGCCGCGCTTCATCACGCCGTCCAGGACGGCCGCGCCGGCGATGGTGCCCAGCTTCGGCACGTTGAAGGTGTTGCGCACCTCCGCACGGCCCAGCTTGCGCTCGGTGCGGATGGGCTCCAGGAGGCCCTCCATCTCCGTGCGAACCCCGTCGATGAGCTCGTAGATGATGGAGTAGCTCTGCAGCGTCACCTGCTGCGCCTTGGCCGCGGCCTCCGCGCCCGACTCCGGCTTCACGTTGAAGCCCAGCACGACGCCCTTGGAGGCGGCCGCGCGCATGACGTCGGTCTCCGTGATGGCGCCCACGCCCGCGTCGATGATGACCACCCGCACCTTGTGCGTGGTGAGCTTGTCCACCGCCTGGCGCACGGCCTCCGCGGAGCCCTGAACGTCCGCCTTGATGATGACGCGCAGCTCCTTGGGCCCGCCGCCCGCCTTCGTCTTGGCGAAGAGCTGGTCCAGGGACTCGCGGCTGACCTTGCTGAGCTCCGTCTGCCGCTCCTTCATGGCGCGGTGGTCGGCGATCTGCTTGGCCGCCTTCTCGTCGGAGACGACGTTGATGGCGTCACCCGCGGTGGGCACGCCGGAGAGGCCCACGACCTCCGCGCAGTAGCCCGGCTTCACTTCCTTCACCTGCTCGCCGCGGCTGTTGTTCATGGCGCGGACGCGGCCGTAGTGCGTGCCGGTGACGATGGCGTCGCCCAGCTTGAGCGTGCCCTCCTGCACCAGCACCGTGGCCACGGGGCCGCGGCCACGCTCCAGCTTCGCCTCCACGATGGCGCCCACGGACGGGCGCGCCGGGTTGGCGGTCAGCTCGAGGACCTCCGCCTGCAGGGCCAGGTTCTCCAGGAGGAGATCCAGGTTCATCTTCGTCTTCGCGGAGACGGGCACCATGATGGTGTCGCCGCCCCACTCTTCCGGCACCAGCTCGTGGCCCGCGAGGTCCTTCTTCACGCGGTCGGGGTTGGCGCCCGGGACGTCCATCTTGTTGATGGCGACGACGATGGGCACCTCCGCCTGCTTGGCGTGCTTGATGGCCTCCACGGTCTGGGGCATCACGCCGTCGTCCGCGGCCACCACCAGCACCACGATGTCCGTCACGTTGGCGCCACGGGCGCGCATGGACGTGAAGGCCTCGTGGCCCGGGGTGTCCAGGAACGTGACGTCGCCGCGCGCGGTGGACACGCTGTACGCGCCGATGTGCTGGGTGATGCCGCCCGCCTCGCCCGAGGCCACGCTGGCCTGGCGGATGGCGTCCAGGAGGCTCGTCTTGCCGTGGTCGACGTGGCCCATGATGGTGACCACCGGCGGACGGGGACGCTCGTCCTCGGCCTTCGCCGTGACCTCCGGCAGGTAGTCCTCCACCTCGAAGCCGACGCGCTCGACCTTCCAGTGGTAGTCGCTGGCGAGCAGCTCCGCGGTGTCGGCGTCCAGGATCTGGTTCGCCGTGGCCATCTTCTGCATGCCCATCAGCTTCTTGATGAGCTCCGCGGTGCGGATGCCCATGCGCTGGCCCAGGTCGGAGACGCTGATGCCCTCCTGGAGCTTGATGACCTTCTTCTCCTCGGCCATCTGGGTGATCTGCGTCTTGGCGCCCTTCTTCGTGGGCTTGCGCTTCTTGCCGCGGACGGGGATCTGGATGCGGCCCCAGACCATGTCCGACAGCTCCTGCTTGGACACGCTGGTGGTCTCAGGGCCCGTGCGCTTGCGCTGGCCGCGCTCCTTGTTCTTGGAGACGTCCACGAGCTCGCGGCCGCGGCCCAGGTGGTCCTGGACGACCTTGTACTCGCGCTTCTCCGTGGGGATGCCGGCGCGGCCCGGGGCCATGGGGTACTGCTTGGCCTGGGTCGTGGTGGGCGTGACGCGGCGGACCTGGATGAGCGGACGGGAGATCACCACGGCCTGGGTGGCCGTGGGGCGCGCCTGGGCGCCCTGCGTGGGCGCGACCTGGGCGTGCGGCACGCCGCCGACCATGATGGTCGGGCCGGTGGGCTGCACCGGAGCGCCACCCGCGGCGCCAGCCGAGGGAGACGTGGACGGACGCACCGGCCCCGCCTGCCCGGGGCGCGCCTGGACGGGCGCTCCCGGACGGTTCTGGAGGGGCCCCGAGCCCGGACGGCCCTGCAT
>JAFADT010000971.1 GCA_023424585.1 Pseudomonadota bacterium | reverse complement strand
CCGGGCCAGCCGGACCACCTCGCCGTTGAGGTAGTCCACCTCCGTCCTGCGGCCCGCGTGCAGGTCGTCCCACATGGACGAGCGCGCCTTCGGGTCGATGGCCAGCATCTTCTTCGCCAGCACCGTGAACACCGCGTCCGGCGCGCCCAGCAGCGCGGGGATCCACCCCGGCGGCAGCGGCGTCAGCTTCGCGGGCTTCACCCCGGCCCGGCCCAGCACCGCCAGCGCCTCGCCCTGAGCGAGCGCCAGGCACCGCCGCCACGCGCGCCGTGACAGCTCCTCCTTGAGCGGCAGGTCCGCCAGCGCGTTGAGCGCGTTGTTGAGGTTGAGCAGCAGCTTCGCCCACTGCACCGCGACGATGTCCGCGTGCTGCTTCAGCGGCAGCCCCGCGCGGGCGAACGCCTCCAGGAACGGCGCGAGCCCCGCGTGTCGCTCCACCTCCAGCGTGCCCTCCGAGCCCGCGTGGAACCCGCCCTGCCCCTGCGCCGCGACGTTGAAGGGCACCATCCCCGTGAGCACCGGGCGGCCGCGCAGCAGCCCGCGCAGCACCTCCGCGTTGCGCAGCCCGTTCTGGAAGCTGATGACGAGGGCCCCGGGCTTGAGCCGCGCCGCGAGCGTCCGTCCCGCCTCCTCCGTCGCCGCGGACTTCACCGTGACGAGCACCAGGTCCGCCGTGGCCAGCGCGTCCGACTCCGTGCCGATGCGCACGTCCGCGGCGGGCACCTTCAGGTCCGCGCCCCGCCAGTCCGTCAGGTGCAGGCCGTGCGCGCGCACCTCCGAGACGACCCGCTCGCGCCCGATGAAGCGCACCGCCGCGCCCGCCGCGGCGAGCCGCCCTCCCACGTAACAGCCGATGCTGCCCGCGCCGAAGACGCAGATTTCAGGAGCCGAGGCCATGGGCGCGCATTCTGGCACGCGCGCTCACGTCGCGGGCCACACCACGACGATGAGCACGTCCCACAAGGCATGGCTCACCCAGGACGCCAGGGGCGTCCGGCGCCACTCGGCCAGCGCGCCCCAGGCGAGCGACGTGGGCAGCGCGGCCAGGGCCAGCAAGGGCTCACCGAACCCCAGCAGCACCGCGCTCGCCAGCACCGCCGACCCGGCGACGGCGCCCCACCGCCCCAGCCGGAGACGCAGCGCGCCCTGCACCCAGCCGCGCCAGAACAGCTCCTCCGCGGGGACGAGCAGCAGCGCCAGGGCCAGCGCCGTCCCCAGCGACCCGGTGCCGAACGTCGAGTAGATGGCTTGCAGCGGCCCGCAGAGCGCGTCCGTGACGCCGCCACAGCCGGCCCACAGGAAGGCCCGCGCGCCCGCGTACAGCACCACCGCCTGGGCGGCGCCCCACGCGGCGTCCCGCGACGACAGGGCGGGCGCGCGCCTGCGCCAGGGGCCCATCGCCCGCCACGTCACCGCGAGCCATGCGGCGCAGAAGACGGAAGCGACGGCGAAGAAGCGCGGCGGGTGCGCGTGCACCAGCGCCGTCCAGGCCAGCGCGCCGCCCGCGGCCGCGGCCCGCCAGAGAGGCAGGGCCGCTTCATCGGCGGACGGCGGTCCCACGGGAGAAGCGGTCATCGCGCGCGGCAGCGTACCCCGGCGCGACGGACGCCGGCGGGCACGTTCACCCGTGCACCGCCGGCGGCGAAGCGGACCTTCACGTCACTGCGGGAGGCACGCGCCGCTGCCCGCGTTGTCGCTGACGCACAGGTAGCCGGAGCGGCACGTTCCCTGGCCGCTGCCGCTGGCCGGCGGCGTGCAGGACACGAAGCAGTAGGCGGTGGCGCCCCGGTCGTTGCTGTAGCAGGCCGAGCCCGACGGGCAGCTCGTCTTCACGCAGTCCTGGGTGCAGTAGCCCCCCGGGAAGCTGGTGCCGGTGAGGCACAGGCCGCCCGTGCCGCACGAGCCGTTGGTCGTGCAGGCCCCGCCGATGGTCGTCGTGGGCTGGTGGTCGTCGTCCGACTGGTACGGCACCAGGGTGAAGCTGATGCCGCTGGTCGTCTTGCCCTTGGTGACCGTCACCGTCTCCACCTGGGTGGTGTCACGCCAGAAGCCCACGCGGTCGCCGTCGTCGAAGTAGTCCCCTTCGCCGGTGTCGTCGATGGACGCCAGCACCAGGTAGTCGTGCGGGTCCAGCTTCACGTTGTAGTTGTATCCACCGCCCGCGGGCACCAGGGCGACGCCGTCGTCGTCGACCTGCACCTCGCCCGCGGCGTCCAGGTACGCGAACCCGATGAGCGCGTCCTTCTCATCCGTGGCGCCCACGCGGAACTTCACCAGCACCTGCGCGTTGCCCGCGCCCGACGCGCCGGTCAGGTCCAGCTGCGCCACGTAGGTGCCCGCCGCCAGCGAGCCCGGGTTGACGCTCACGTTCAGCGTCGCGGACTTGTACGCGGGGATCGACAGCGAGGTGCTGGAGACGGACACCTCGGCGGCGTTGGCGCCGGAGACGGCCACGCTCACCTGGAGCGTGCCACCGCCGTTGTTGCGCACCGTCAGCGACTGCGAGGACGCGCCGGTGAAGGACAGCTGCGTGGTGGTGATGGCCAGCTTCGGCGGCAGCGACGTGTCCCCGCCGCCCGCGGCGCGCAGCACGGCGGCGTACGCGTCCACCAGGCCCGCGCCGCAGCCCTCGGAGCACTGGCTGGACGGGTCCGCGGTGTCCTTCAGGATGTTCTCCACGTCCTCCGCCGTGAGGGTGGGGTCCTGCGCCAGCATCAGCGCGACGATGCCCGCCACGTGCGGGGTGGCCATGCTGGTGCCCTGGTACCACTCATAGGAGGGCTGGTTGCTGCTGTTGGGCAGCGTGGACAGCACGCCGTCCGGGAAGCCGTCGCCGTTGCGGTCCTCGCTCGTCTGGCCGCCGGTGGCCATCACGTCCACCTGCGCGCCGTAGTTGGAGTAGCTGGCGCGCTTGCCGTTGAAGCGCACCGCGCCCACGCAGATGACGCTCTGCTGGTTGCACGGGAAGCTGTTGGAGGTGTTCGCGTTCTCGTTGCCCGCGGCCACCACCAGGATGGCCCCGCGCGCGATGGCCGCGTTGATGGCGCTCTGCATCTCCGGGGACGCCGAGCCGTTGCCACCCAGGCTCATGTTGATGACCCGCGCGGGCGTGGTGTTGGCCCGCACGCCCGGGACGCTGCCGCCGCTGGCCCAGGTGATGCCCGCGATGATGTCCGCCAGCGAGCCGCCCTGCGTGCCCAGCACGCGCACCGGCAGGATGTTCCGCCCGGACCAGGTGACGCCCGCCACGCCCGTGCCGTTGTTGGACGACGCGCCGATGGTCCCCGCCACGTGCGTGCCGTGGAACGACGAGCCGCCGTTCGGCAGGTCCTTGCCGTTGTCCGTCGGGTCGGAGTCCACGCCGTCGCCGTCGCCCGCGTTGGCGGCGTTGGAGATGAGGTCCACGCCGTCCAGCATGCGCGAGTTCAGATCCGGGTGCTTGGTGATGCCGGTGTCCACCACCGCCACGACGATGGAGTCGCTGCCCGTGCCCAGATCCCAGGCCGCCGGCAGGTTCATGTTCTTGTAGTGCCACTGCCGCGAGTAGAGCGGATCATTCGGCACGGCCAGCGCCCGCACGCGCAGGTTGCTCTCCGCGTTCTGCACCCCCGGCACCGCCTGCACCTGCTGGAGCACGCGCACGTGCTCGGCCTCGGTGAGGGCGCGCACGGTGGGCGCGCCGCCGGACATCGCCTGCGGCTGGCTCACCTCGTAGCGGAGCAGGTGCTGCGTCTCGCTCAGGAAGGCCTGGTGCACGACGTGGTAGCCCGCGACGCGCGCCTGCGCGACGGCCTCCTCGGCGGACAGGTTGGGCGTGTCGAAGTGGACGATGAGCTCTCCCGGCAGCAGCGACGCCTGGTGCGTCAGCGGCTTGGACGGGATGCCCGTGCGCCACACGCCCCGCGCCGCCAGGATCCGGGAGACCTTCTGCGACAGGTTCTTCGCGCCCGGCAGGGAGAAGAACGCGTCCAGCGACGACCCGCCGTTCGCGGCGGCGGAGCCGGCCTGGAACGGCTGAAGGGTCCCCGAGACGGCCCCCTTCGACGAGGGGGGGTTGGTGTCGTCGTCATCACCACTTTTGCTGCCGGGACAGGCCACGAGACCGAGCAACCCCAGGAGGGCAAGGCGGCGGAGCATGAGCGGAATCCTTGGAGAACGAGTGTGCCCGTCCGACCCTAGGTCCGCTGCGGGCAATGCGTCCAGCCGCCATTCGACTGGCTGGCCGCTGGCCTGCTCGCCGCGCTTCCTCTCGATGAAGTTTACCGCCCCCAGCGTCCTAGCGCCCCAGGTCCTGCAACACCGCCTCCGCCGCGCGGCGCCCCGACGCGAGCGCCCCGTCGATGGACGCGTTCTCGCGATGGTCTCCGCACACGTAGAGCCCCGCCGCCAGCCGCACGGGCCGGTGCGGCTCCACCAGCGCGGGCGGAGGCTGCGCGGGCAAGGCCTCCGGAATGACATACGTGCGCAGATGCCGCCACGCGGACACCGCCGCGCCGAACCACTCCGTGAGCTGCGCCCGCACGCGCGCCTCCAGTGACTCCGCGCCGCCCGCGTCCTCCACCACCGACACGGACACCAGCGCCTGGCCCCTGGGCGCGTACGCGGCGGACACCTCGCTCATCACCGCCACGTTGTTCACCGGCCCGCGCCCCTCGCCGTCGAGCACCAGCCACGGCCCCTCCACCGGCGGCTCCGGCGCGGCGAAGTACAGGCACGTCACGCGGTTCATCCGGGGCGCCCGCATGCCCACGAGCAGCGACGCCGCGGCGCTCGGCTCCGTCGCCACCACGACCGCGTCCGCGTGCAGCAGCTCCCCGCGCGGCAGGCGCACGCGGTGTCCCCACACCTCCTCCACGCGCACGCGCATCCGCAGCGCGGCCGACGGCAGCCGCGCCGCCAGCTGCTCGGGGATGGCGCCCATCCCCCGCGCGGGGACGGCCGCGTGGCCCGTCGCGAACATCCGGAACACGAACTGCATCATCCGGCTGGACGTCGTCAGCCCGCGCTCCAGGAAGATGCCGCCGAGGAAGGGCGTGAAGAACGCGTCGAGCATCTCCTCGGAGAAGCCCAGGTCGCGCAGGAAGCGCCGCGACTCCTGCTGCGGTCGCTGCCACAAGTCTCCCAGCTCGCCGGACGTGGCGAGCTGCCGCAGCTCCAGCACGCGCAGCTTGTCCGCCAGCCCACCCGGCGCATCGAACAGGTGCGACACCGCGAGGAAGGGGCGCCGCAGCGGATCCGCCAGCGTGTGCAGCCGCCCACCCCGCCACACCTTGGCGCCCGGCATGAAGCGTTGGAGCGCGAGGGCCTCGAGGTCCAGCACCCGCCGACCTTGCGGGTAGGCCGTGAGGTACACCTGGAAGCCCCGGTCCAGCAGGAACCCTTCGTGAGAGTCGGTGCGCACTCTGCCGCCCGGCGCGTCCCCTGCTTCCAGCACGTGCGCGTCCACGCGCGCCTCCAACAGCGCCGTCGCGCACGCCAGGCCCGCGAGCCCGCCGCCCACCACGATGACCCCGGGCCGCTTCGCCATGGTCCGCCTCCCGTCCAGCGAGCGTGCGGACCGTGGCTTGATAACGCCAGGACGTGCAAGCGAGACTCCGGTTCGGTTGCGGGCATCCGACAGTTGCGGCAATGGTCTTGCCGTGCACGGTGCTCCAGGCACACCCACGCAGGTCTCCGCCCGCGTGCCCTTTGGAGAGAAAGAGCAGGAGTCCCCCCATGTTGATCGTGATGCGCCCCGACGCGACGGCCCAGGACATCGAGCGAGTGAACGATGAGATCCGCCGCCGCGGCTGGCAGCCGCACGCGATCCCAGGAGGCTCCCGCACCGCCATCGGCATCACCGGCAACCCGGGCGCGGTGGAGCCGGAGCCCTTCCGCGTGCTGCCCGGCGTCGCGGACGCGGTCGCCATCTCCCAGCCGTTCAAGCTGGTCAGCCGTGAGGTGAAGCCGGAGGACAGCCTCGTGCGCGTGGGCGACCTCACGCTCGGCGGCGCCGCCATCCACGTCATCGCGGGCCCCTGCTCCGTGGAGTCGCGCGAGCAGATCATCTCCACCGCCCAGGCGGTGAAGGCGGCGGGCGCCACCATGCTGCGCGGCGGCGCGTTCAAGCCGCGCACCAGCCCCTATGAGTTCCAGGGCCTCAAGGGCGACGGCCTGGCGCTCCTCGCGGAGGCGCGCAAGGAGACGGGCCTGCTGGTGACGACGGAGGTGAAGGACACGGCGACGCTGGCCGCCGTCGCGGAGCACACCGACATCCTCCAGGTGGGCGCGCGCAACATGCAGAACTTCAGCCTGCTGGAGGCGGTGGGCGAGACGCGCAAGCCCGTGCTGCTCAAGCGCGGCATCAGCGCCACCCTCAAGGAGCTCCTGATGGCGGCCGAGTACATCGTCGCGCGCGGCAACACCCAGGTCATCCTCTGCGAGCGTGGCATCCGCACGTTCGAGACGATGACGCGCAACACGCTGGACCTGAACGCGGTGCCCATGCTCAAGGCGCTCACGCACCTGCCGGTGTTCGTGGACCCGTCGCACGGCATCGGCGTGCGCAAGGCCGTCCCCGCGATGATGCGGGCCGCGGTCGCCGCGGGCGCGGACGGCCTCATCGTGGAGGTGCACCCGGATCCGCCGCGCGCGAAGTCGGACGGCTTCCAGTCGCTGGACTTCTCCGAGTTCGAGAAGGCCATGGGCGAGGTGCGGGCCATCGCCACCGCGATGGGACGCGAAGCGGTCAGGTTGGGATAGCCCATGACGCTCAAGGAAGCGCTGGGCAAGGTGGTGGGCTGGCGCGACCTCTCCCGCGAGGAGATGGCCTCCGTCATGGGCCAGATGCTCGCGGGCGAGGCGTCCGCCGCGCAGATTGGCGCGCTGGCGACCGCGCTGCGCATGAAGGGGGAGACCGAGGACGAGCTCCTCGGCGCGGCGGAGGCCATGCGGGCCTGCGCGGCGAGGATCGCTCCCCAGGCGGAGGTGGTGCTCGACACCTGCGGGACGGGGGGTGACGGGGCGCACACCTTCAACATCTCCACCGCGGTGGCCTTCGTGGTCGCCGGGGCGGGGGCGACGGTGGCCAAGCACGGCAACCGCGCGGTCTCCAGCCGCTGCGGCAGCGCGGACGTGCTGGCGGCGCTGGGCGTGTCCATGGAGCGGGCGCACGCGCAGGTGGCGCGCGACATCGACGAGCACGGGGTGGGCTTCCTCTTCGCGCCCTCGCACCACAGCGCCCTCAGGCACGTGGCGCAGGCGCGCAGGGACCTGGGGTTCCACAGCGTGTTCAACCTGCTGGGGCCGCTGACGAACCCCGCGGGGGCGCGCTACCAGTTGCTGGGCACGTTCGACCGGCAGCGCGTGGAGCAGACCGCGCGCGTGCTGGGGCGGCTGGGCAGCCGGCGCGCCTGGGTGGTGCACGGCCACGACGGGCTGGATGAGATTTCACCGTGCGCGCCCACGGAGGTCGCGGAGCTGTGCGCGGACGGCACCGTGCGCCGCTTCACGGTGACGCCGGAGGACGCGGGCCTGACGGCGGTGCCGCGTGAGTCCATCGCCGGAGGCGACGCGGAGGAGAACGCGAAGCGCCTGCGCGCGCTGCTCGCGGGAGAGCGCGACGGGGTGCGCACGGCGGTGCTGCTCAACGCGGCCGCCGCCCTGCTCATCGTGGGGCTGGTGGACGACCTGAAGGAGGGCGTGAAGCGGGCCGAGCACGCCATCGACTCAGGGGCCGCGGAGCGCAAGCTCGCGGCGCTCATCCAGAGGGCCGCGGCATGACGCGCGCCTCCGACCTGAAGCCAGCCGCGCCCCTCCGCACGCGGGGCGCTGTCGTGCGCTCGCTCACGGCGGACACCTCCGGCACGCGAGGCACTTCGTCATGACGACCTCATCCTCGGCGGCGAAGCCGGCGCAGGCGCCCGGCACGCTGGACGTCATCATGGCGCGCAAGCGCCGGGAGCTGGGCACGCGCCCGCCCCCCACGCATGGCGCGCATCCCCCGACGCGGGACTTCGCCCAGGCGCTGGTGCGCCGCGTGCCCGGCCACCCGGTCAACGTCATCGCGGAGGTGAAGCGCAAGAGCCCCTCGGGCGGCGCCTTCCCCCACGCGGACGTGGTCGCGGTGGCCCGCTCCTATGAAGCCGCCGGCGCGTGCGCCATCAGCGTGCTCACCGACGGGCCGGACTTCGGCGGCAGCCTGGAGGACCTGGTCGCGGTCCGGGCCGCCGTCTCCATCCCCGTGCTGCGCAAGGA
>JAFADT010000966.1 GCA_023424585.1 Pseudomonadota bacterium | reverse complement strand
CGGCGGCCGGGGCAACGACACGCTGTCGGGTGGCGCGGGCAACGACGCGGTGGCGGGCGGCGCGGGCGAGGACAAGGTCCGGGGCGGCGCGGGCACGGACAAGCTCTACGTGGAGGAGAACGAGACCCCCGCCGACGCGGCCGAGGGCGAGCGTGAGCTCGTGGACATGACGGACGCGGAGCAGCGCGGGCGTTCGGTGACGGTCTCGGGCAGCGCGGACTTCCAGGCGCGGGCGCAGTCGGACCTGGACGCGCTGCGGTCGCTGCCTTCGGGGCAGGAGCTGCTGCGCACGCTGGATGACAGCGGCCACACCGCGACCATCCAGGAGACGCTCAGCGGCAACTCCGCGTCCGCGCAGAACAAGGACGACGCCTGGTTCAACACGGACGGCACACCGGGCAAGGGCACCAACGGCACGGTGAACTACAACACCACGCGCATCTCGCTGGGCAACGAGGACTGGCAGAACCGTCCGCCCGTCGTGGGCCTGTTCCACGAGCTGGTGCACGCCTCGGACTACGCCAACGGCACGCTGGCGCGCGGTGCGAAGAACGGCGTGAACAACCGCGAGACGTCCGCGGTGGGCCTGCCCATCGACCTGGACCAGGACCCCTCCACGCCGGACGTGGTGCAGGGCGGTCGCCCCGGGGAGAACGTCCTCCGCGACGACCTGAACCTCCCCACCCGCCCGCGCTACTAACCTCCAGGCTGCTCCCGCTGGGCCTCCTGGATGAGGCCCAGCAGGGCGCGCAGGTGCGGCTCCTGCACCGGCTCCACCAGCCGGACCGAGTGCCTCCTCCCGCCGTCATCCTCGATGGTGACGGTGTAGCTCGTCCGGTCCGCGCCCGCGGTGGGGCCACCGCCCACGGTCGCCGGCTGCTCGAAGAAGCGGGCCTCCCGCACCTCCCGCTGGAGGGCCTCCGCCGTGGCGGGAGGCAGTGCCGCCAGGTCCACGGAGCGGGGCCTGGCCAGGCCCGGGAAGTAGGCGAGGCCTCCCTCCTGCTTGAGCTCGATTCGCATCTCAAGCCCTCCAGGCCCTAGTTCTTGCGCTGTACCGGCTGCGCGGCCTGCTTCTGCAGCGGCGGCGTCCAGGCCGGCGCGGCGGCCCGCTCCTTGGCGACGCTGATGCCCACCTGGTTCCAGGCGTCGCGGACGATCTGCTCCTCGTCGCCGCTGCCGTAGAGCCGGGCGGCCGCCGTCACGGTGAGCCGGGCGAAGGAGAGGAACGAGGCGTTGGCCTTGAGCCTCGGGTCGCGCAGCGCCTCCAGCCAGATGAGGCCAGCCTTGTCCCACGCGTAGCCCTTGAGGTTCGTGGCCGCGACGCAGAAGGCCTTGTTGGGGATGCCGGAGTTGATGTGCACGCCGCCGTTGTCCTCCGTCGTCCTCACGAAGTCCTTCATGTGGGCCGGCTGCGGGTCCTTGCCCAGCACCGGGTCGTCGAACGCGGTGCCCGGCTCCTTCATGGAGCGCAGGGCCTTGCCCTGGACCTGTGTCGTGAGGAGCCCCGCGCCGATGAGCCAGTCGGCCTGCTCCACCGTCTGGTTCAAGAGGCGCTGCTTCACGATCGACCCGAAGCAGTCCGACAGCGACTCGTTGAGCGCGCCCGCCTGGAGGAAGTAGGCAAGAGGCCCCTCGTGCTCCGTCACGCCGTGGGTCAGCTCGTGCCCGATGACGTCCGCCGAGATGGTGAAGCGGTTGAACAGCTCGCCGTCGCCGTCGCCGAACACCATGCGCTCGCCGTCCCAGAAGGCATTGTCGTAGCCGCTGCCATAGTGGACGTGCCCGAGCAGCGGCATGCCGTTGCCGTCAATGGAGTTGCGCCCGTAGACCTCCCAGTAGAGGTCATACGTCGCGCCCAGGCCGGTATAGGCCTCGTCCACCGCCGCGTCGCCGGTGTCGTCTTGTCCCTCGTGGCGGGCCTCGTCACCTGGAAGGGCCTCGGTGTTCTTCACGTTGTAGATGGTGCGCTGCTTGTGGCTCTCCACGACCATGGGGCCGGGGATGAGGCGCTTCGCCGCCTGGGGCGCGCCGCTGGTGGACAAGCGGATGGAGCGCAGAGTGCTGTCGACGGCGAGCGTCCGCAGGGCCCGCGCCCGCTGCTGCGGCGAGCCGTTCTGGGCAATCTGACGGCTGACGTACGGCGGCAGGATGCAGTGGTGGGAATGCCAGAGTCGTGTGTTGCAACACATCACCATTCTCCTTCTGGAGGGGGTACCAGGAGACGATGGTGATGACGGCGGGCCGCGCTCGGGGCCCGGGATGGAAGGGGCTCCCCGGTCGCCAGGGGAGCCCTGCGGCGATGCACGCTCAGGCCTGCTCGCGCGCCTTCGCGCGGCGGGCCGGGGTCAGGGCCGGTGCAGGACCGCCGTGTCGCCCACCGCCCAGACCTCGGAGGAGGAGCGCCCCATCAGCCCGTTGAGCTGGGACGAGGTGCCGCTGGCCACCGGAAGCCAGCGCGCGCCGTCGTAGCGCAGCAGCGTGCCGCCCGCCCCCGCCGCCCAGACGTCGTTCGGCCCGCTGCCCCACACGGCCTTCAGGGACTGGCTGGTGCCGGAGGTCATCGTGCTCCAGGCCGCGCCGTCCCAGCGCACGATGGTGCCGGAGTCGCCCACCGCGATGGCGAGCGAGGGCCCCTGCACCTAGACGGCGTTGAGCGACGCGTCGCCCCCCGTGGGCTGCGGTGTCCAGGTGGTGCCGTCGGAGTGGACGGCCTGCCCGGCCTTGCCCACCGCCCAGAGGTCCGTCGCCGACGCGCCGTGGATGCCATACAGGTCCACCGAGCCCGTGCTGAACGCCTCGACGAAGCCGGCCCCGTCGAACCGGTAGATGGCGTCATGGAACGAGCTGGTCACCCAGACCTCCGTCGGCGAGGCCGCGTAGACGCCCGTGACGTCGTCGGAGAGCGAGGTGCCCATCTTGGGCTCGAACCAGCCGCCGCCGTTCCAGTGCAGGACGCCCGTGTCCGTCGCCACCCAGATGTCCGAGGGCCCGGTGCCATGGATGGCCTGCGCCTCCCCCAGCGTGCGCAGCGGCGCCCTCGCCTTCCACGCCTGCCCGTTCCACTGCTGCATCCGCCCACCCCGGCCAAAGGACCACACGTTGTCGGGTCCGCTGCCGACAATGGGGCCCACGGCGTCCTCGTCCACCACAGACGTTGTTCTGGCCAGCCCCCCCACTGGCGGCGGGCGCCGCGCAGGTGCCGCAGTCGAGCGGGTGGCCACAGCCATCCGTCGTGGCACCGCAGTTGAAGCCCCGCGACTCGCAGGTCCTGGGAACGCAGTCCTCCACATCGTCGTCATCGCCAGGAGCGGCACCACCGCCTCCACAGCCGGCGGCGAGGGACGCCATGAACAGGGCCGCGACCAAGTGCGAAGTCCGCACCGCACATACCGCGAAGGAGCTGTCACGTGACATGGGCATCTCCAGACCGGACGCAGGCGTGAACCCCGCGAAATCACGTGGGGCGCGGCGCCGGTGCGCAAGGAGACTGCAATTGGCGGTCCGGGTCGATCGCCCCGCCGTCCACGTGTCTGGCGTTCGCGACCGCGTCAAGGCCGACGTGTGGCGTCAATCCAGCGTGGTGCGTGAGCGCGCGAGCGCCACGCCCGCCACCGCGATGACGAAGAGCCCCAGCGCGAGCAGGTCATTCCCCATGTCCGCCAGCACCTGGTCCTTGAGCAGCGAGCCCCGGACGATGCGCAGGAAGTGCGTCACGGGGATGACTTCGCCCAGGCCCCGCGCCCAGGGCGGCAGCCCCAGGAAGGGGAAGGCGAAGCCGGAGAGGAAGATGGACGGTAGCATGTAGAACATGGACATCTGCATCGCCTGGAGCTGGCTCTGCGCCACGGTGGAGATGAGGTAGCCCAGCGACAGGTTGCCCACGATGAACAGCACGATGCCGCACGACAGCGCCAGCCAGCCGGCGGGCGTGCGCGCCATGGGCACCGAGAACAGCCCCCGCGCCATGCCTAGCACCACGCCGGTCTGCACCAGGCCCACGACGACGTAGGGCGTGAGCTTGCCCACCATGATCTCCGCCGGGGTTGCGGGCGTGGACAGGAGCGTCTCCATGGTGCCGCGCTCGCGCTCGCGGGTGACGGCCATGGCGGTCATCATCACCAGCGTCATGGACAGGATGATGCCCAGCAGGCCCGGCACGATGTGGAACGGCGAGCGGCCCTCCGGGTTGTAGCGCCGGTGCACCACCACCTCGAAGGCGGGCGCGGTGGACCGGGGCGGGCCCAGCCCCACCCGCTCGTTGCGCAGCGCCTCCGTGGGCAGCACGCTCACCGCGGCGAGCGCCCCCGCCGCCGCCTGCGGGTCGGACGCGTCCGCCTCCGCGAGGATTTGCGCGCGCTCCCCCTTGAGCACCCGCCGGGTGAAGTCTGGCGGGATGGTGATGCCGAGCATCACCTGCCCCCGGCGGATGAGCTGCTCCAGCTCCGCGTCGGAGCGCGGCAGGTAGCGCACGTCCACGTAGCCGGTGCGCTCCAGCGCGGCGACGACGGAGTCCGCCAGGGTGCTGGTGTCGTGGGACAGCACCGCGGCGGGCAGGTGCCGGGGGTCCATGTTGATGGCGTAGCCGAAGATGAGCAACTGCATCACCGGCATCACGAGGATCATCGCGTAGGTGATGCGGTCGCGCCGCAGCTGCGTGAACTCCTTGAGCAGCACGGCCAGGATGCGCGGCAGCGGGCCCGTCATGACGTGTACCGTTCGTCGCGCTCGCGACCCATGAGCTGGATGAAGACGTCCTCCAGGGAGGGCTCCACCTCGCGCCACCGGTAGGGCTCCTTGCGCCAGGGGACGAGCGCGGCCTCCAGGGCCTCGCGCCTCAAGCCGCTGACGTGCACGGAGGCGCCGAACGCGGAGGCGCTGAGCACGCCGTCCGCCTGGGCCAGCAGGTGCGCCACGTGGTCGACGCCGGGCCCCTCACCCAGGAACGTCACCAGGCCGGAGTCGCGGATGAGCGCGTCCGCCGTGCCCCGCGCGATGAGGCGGCCGTACAGGATGTAGCCGATGTCGTGGCAGCGCTCGGCCTCGTCCATGTAGTGCGTGGACACCAGCACCGTGAGGCCGCCCGCGGCGAGCGTGTGGATTTCGTCCCAGAACTCGCGGCGGGCCTTGGGGTCCACGCCCGCGGTGGGCTCGTCCAGCAGCAGCAGGCGGGGGTCGTGCAGCGTCGCGGCGGCCAGGGCCAGGCGCTGCTTCCAGCCGCCGGAGAGCGCGCCCGCCAGCTGCCGGCGCCGGTCGAAGAGGCCCAGCCGGTGGAGCGTGTCGTCCACCCGCTCCCGCCGCCGGTCCAGGCCGTAGATGCGCGCGACGAAGGCCAGGTTCTCCTCCAGCGTCATGTCCTCGTAGAGGGAGAACTTCTGCGTCATGTAGCCCGTCTGGCGCTTGATGGCGTCGCCCCGGACGCGGAAGTCCATGCCCAGCACGCTGCCCTCGCCGCTGTCGGGCGTGAGCAGGCCGCACAGGAGCCGCAGCGTCGTCGTCTTCCCGGAGCCGTTGGGCCCCAGGAAGCCGGTGATGCGCCCGGTGTCCACGGCGATGGAGACATCCCGCACGACATGCCGGTCTCCGAAGGACTTGTTGAGGCCGCGCACGTCGATGGCTCGCGCGTTCATCGCTCCACCTCCACGGGTGCCTGCTTCAGGGGGGTCACGTCGATGGGCTGCCCGGGCAGCAGCCGCGTGGGCGCGGAGGGCACCGCCTCCAGCAGGAACACCAGCTTCTGCCGCGTCTCCAGGCTGTAGATGATGGGCGGCGTGTACTCCGGGCGCGGGGCGACGTAGTCCACGCGGGCGGTCATCCCGGTGTCGCAGCCGTCGCAGGCGATGGCCACCTCGGTGCCCGGCGGAAAGGACGCCACGCGGCCCTGCGGCACGTAGAAGCGCACCTTCAGCTTCGCGTCCGGGATGATGCTCACGACGGGGGCGTTGGGCATGGCCCACTCGCCCTGCTGGAAGAGGACGTCCTCCACGCGGCCCGCGACGGGGGACACGGGCGCCAGCTCCACGACCTGCTGCTCCGCGGCGGTGACGCCCGCGCGTCCGCTGGCGAGCTGGGCGCGGACCACCTCCAGCTGCGCGTTCGCCGCCGCCACGTCCGTGCGGGCCGCGTCGCGCTGGGCGTGGGCCCGCGTCGCGGTCGCGCGCAGCAGGTCCAGCTGCTGGGGCGTCACGGCGCCCTCCATCGCCTGCTGGACGGCGACGAGCCTGGCCAGCTCCGCGT
>JAFADT010000364.1 GCA_023424585.1 Pseudomonadota bacterium | reverse complement strand
CCCACGATGAAGGACAGGGGCAGGAAGAGGGTGGCGAAGATGGTGAGCTGCTTGCTGATGTCGTTGGTGCGGTTGGCCACCATGGACAGGTAGCCGTCCATCGCGTTGCCCACGACGTCGCGGCTGGAGTCGATCTGCTCGTACAGCCGGACCAGGTGGTCATAGACGTCGCGGAAGTACAGCGTCGTCTTCTCCTGGATTTGCGGGATGCCCCGGCGCGACAGCATGCCCACCACGTCCCGCTGCGGGGACAGCACGCGGCGCAGCGTCACCAGCGCGCGCTTGAGCGCGAAGATGCGCTGGAGGTGCTCCGGCTCCGGCCCCGCGAAGATGGCGTCCTCCAGGTCGTCCAGCTGGTCGCCGAAGTCGTCCATGATGGGGAACTGCGCGTCCACGAGCGCGTCCGCGAGCAGGTAGAGGATGACGTCCACGCCCCGGCCCAGCGTGCCCGCGGGGTCGTCCCTCACGCGCCGCTGGACGGCGTCATGGCTCGGCAGCCGCAGCGCGTGCACGCTGATGAGCCAGTCCTGCGCGAGGAAGAAGTGCTGTTCGTGGAGCGTGAGGTCGGTGACGTCCGGCCCGCAGCTGAAGCCCTGCAGCACGATGAACTGGTGGTGCGGGTACTCCTCCAGCTTGGGCCGCTGGTCCAGGTGCAGGCAGTCCTCCACCGCCAGGCGGTGGAGCTGGAAGCGCTCGGCCAGCCGGCCCATCACCTCCGCGTCCGGCTCCAGCACGTCGATCCACTTGGGCCCCGGCCGGTCGAGCAGCTCCTCGCCCCCCGAGACAGCCCTGCCGTCCTCCCACAGACAGACCTGGATCATTTCCGTGGACTCCCCGGCCCGACAGACGGGCCCGGGACGCTTGCTAGAACTCCCCGGACGCGATGTCGAGCGGTAGAGTGGGGGCAACGTGTCCGCTGCCGCCGAGAATCCCCCACCGGCCTCCCTGACCCCGAGGCTCGAACAAATCCTCCAGTCGCTGCCCGACCGCGCCTTCGCCGCGCGGCTGCGCGCGGTGTACCTCGCCGCGGCCCAGGCCATCTCCCGGCTGAGCGACCTGGACCTGGTGAAGTACGAGACGCCCGTCGTCGACGCCAGCCCCGACCTGTCGCTGTGGGAGGAGATGGCGCCCGTCATCCGAGACACGGTGATGGACGTCAACGGGCTGCTCAACGTCATCCGCGAGCAGTTCCCCGGCACGCCGCCACCCGGTTCCCGCAAGGGCGCCGGGGACGTGCCCGCCATGCTCCAGGAGGGGATGGTGCGGCTGGCCCAGAGCGTCACCCAGCTGGGCGAGGCCATGCGCAACCCATCCGTGGTGAGCGACCGCTGGCAACTGTTGGCGGAAATCCAACGTTTCCGGTCCGACTACCGCGAACAGATGAGCCAGCTCGTCTTCGAGTCGGCGAGCACCTTCGGCGAGGTCTCGCGCGCCCAGGTGGTGCCCGGCTACGAGGCGGAGGTGAAGGCGGCCGTCACGGTGCGCGCCATCACGTCCGACCTGTCGCGCATCGTCGCGGCGCGGCTCAACAAGGTGCGCGACGCGAAGCCGGAGGAGGTGCTGTGGAACGCGCAGCAGCTCCAGACGGAGCTGGACGCCTTCGGCCGCACCGCCGCGTACCGGAACCTGCGCGCGCAGGACAAGCGCCACATCGTGGAGGCGCGCGCGGAGGTGGGCGCGCTCGCGCTCCAGGACGCCCCGGAGAAGCAGGCGCTGCTCACCTTGACGGAGGCGCTGGACGAGCTGGTGCGCGGCCTGTCCGCGGTGAACCAGCGCCAGCTGCTCATCCTCCACGACCGCGAGGTGTGGGCCGCGTGCGGCGTGCGCCTGGAGCGCGCGCTGGCCCAGTCGGCGAAGGACCCGGTCGCGTCCGCCAAGGCGCTGGCGGAGGCCGCGGCCAGCGCGCAGTCGCTCTACGGCCGGGACCCCACCCTGGACGCGTTCCTGCGCAAGGCGCGCAAGCTGAAGCTCGCCACGCTCACCGGTTCGGAGCTGCTCTCCACCATCGAGTCCTTCCAGTCCCAGCTCGCGCAACTGGATGTGATGTGACCGTCGTGAAGAGAGCGAAGGCCGTGGCGCCGCGTCCCCTGCGGCAGGCGGACCTGTCCGGCGTGCGGGGCGTCTTCACCGACGTGGACGGCACGCTGACGACGGGCCACAAGCTGCGCAGCGAGACGGTGAGAGCCCTGGAGCGGCTCACGGCGTCCGGCCTGCGCGTGGTGCTGGTGAGCGGCCGTCCGGCGGGGTGGGGCGAGGCCTGGGCCCGGCAACTCCCCGTGGACGGCGTCATCGTGGAGAACGGCGGGCTGTTCTTCCACAAGGGCGCGAAGGGGGCGCTGCGGAAGGTGTACCTGGAGCCGCCCACCCAGCGCGCGGCCCACCGCCAGCGCCTGGAGCGGGAGGTCCAGCGCGTGCTCGCCCAGGTGCCCGGCGCGCGGCTGTCCGTGGACAGCCGCTACACGGAGGTGGACCTGGCGGTGGACTACAACGAGGAGGTCCGGCTGGGCGACGAGGGGGCCTCCCGCATCGAGTCGCTGCTGCGGGCGCGGGGCGTGACGGCGGTGCGCTCGTCGGTGCACGTCAACTGCTGGCTGGGCCGCTTCGACAAGCTCTCCGCGTCGCGCCGCTTCGCGAAGGTGGCGTGGGGCGAGGAGCTGGACCCCGCGGACGGGCGGTATGTCTACGCGGGGGATTCTTTCAACGACGCTCCGATGTTCCAGGCGTTCAAGCTGGGCGTGGGCGTGGCCAACGTGCGCGCGGTGCTGGATCGCATCGACGCGCCGCCGGCCTTCATCACCCGGGCGCCCGAGGGGCGGGGCTTCGAGGAGCTGGCTCGCGCCCTCCTCGCCCGCCGCCGGACGGTCCGCAGTCGAGGAGTCGCAACGTGAATGTCGTGAAGCTGGAGCTGGCCCGGGGCCTGGGGCGTCACCTGCGCGCGGGGCACCCGTGGGTGTTCCGCAAGGCCCTGGAGCACATGCCGCGGATTCCGCCTGGCAGCGTGGTGGACCTGACGGAGAACGGGAAGTTCGTCGCGCGCGGGTACTACGACCCGCACTCGGCCATCGCGGTGCGCGTGCTCACGCGGGACTCGCGCGAGACGGTGGACGCGCGCTTCATCACCCAGCGCGTGCAGCGCGCCCTGGCCGCGCGCACGGCGCTCATCGACCTGAAGGACACGGACAGCTACCGCCTCATCCACGGCGAGGGGGATGGCCTGCCCGGCGTGGTGGTGGACCTGTACGCGGGCTGGGCGGTGATGAAGCTGTACTCCGCGGGCCTCACCCCCTACCGGCCCCTCCTCGTGGAGGCGCTGAAGGCGGGCGTCCCGGGCCTCAAGGGAATCCTCGGCCGCGACGAGGTAGGGCGCGACGACGTGGAGGAGGACGACGGGCGCGGCAGCGGGAAGATGCTGTGGGGCGAGGAGGCCCCGGAGCTCATCCCCATCCGCGAGCGTGGCGCCATCTTCCTGGTGGACGCGTGGAAGGGGCAGAAGACGGGCTTCTTCCTGGACCAGCGCGAGAACCGCTTCCTCATCCGCCGCCTGGGGCAGGGGAGGGACGTGCTCAACTGCTTCAGCTTCAGCGGCGGCTTCTCCGTGAACGCGGCGCTGGGCGGCGCCAACAGCGTCTTCTCCGTGGATCAGGACCCGGAGGCCATCGCCCTCGCGCGGGAGAACTTCACGCGCAACGGGCTGCCCGCGGCCAGGCACGACTTCCTGGCGGCGGACGTGTTCGCGCTCATCCAGTCGTTCAAGGAGGAGGGCCGCACCTTCGACCTCATCATCCTGGACCCGCCCGCCTTCGCGAAGAGCCAGCGCGCGGTGGAGGCGGCCGTGGATGGCTACGCGTCCCTCAACCGGCAGGCCCTGGCGCTCCTGCGTCCCGGCGGCCTGCTGGCCACGGCGTCGTGCTCCGCGCGCGTGACCGGGGACATGTTCATGGGCGCCGTGCGCGAGGCGGGCTTCAAGGCCGGCGTGGACCTGGCGCTGGTGGAGGAGCGCTACCAGCCGCCGGACCACCCCGTGCGCCTGCAGTTCCCGGAAGGGAAGGACCTCAAGTTCTACGTGATGCAGTCGGTGTAGCGGGCGCGTCCGGCCTGGGGGCGCGCCTGTCGTGGGGCATGGGGCGCGCCCCTCGAAGGGCCCGGAACGCTCAGGTCCCGAAGACCTTGTGGGCCACGCGGTCCAGCACGTCCTTGCCCCAGACGACGCTGGCCTTGCCCAGCCGGTCCAGGTCGCGGGTGAACTCGCGGCCGTCCGGCACGACCTCATAGGTGCGGGTCAGGAAGAGGTTGCCGGTGTCGGGCTCGAAGTCCACGTTGCCGCCGCCGGTGTCCGTGCCTTCCTCCTGCTGCTGCCGGAAGCCCTCGATGATGCCGGGCTTGGGCGGCTCCCGGAACCGGTAGATGAGGGCGCTGCACTTGAGCGAAGGCGGGGACTCGACGTGCTCGAAGGCGTACTGGCCCTCGCCGTTCATCATGCCGCCCAGGCCCAGCTCGTTGAGGCCCTCGGAGACGCCAGCGCCCTGGGTCTGGAGGTACCACTTCACCAGCTGCCGGGCCGCGTCGCGCGTCATCGGCCCACCCGCGGGCGGCGCGGGACGCGCCAGGCCCATGGAGGACAGCAGCCACTGGATCTTGCTGGAGAAGGAGCTGATCACTTCGCGGGGATGACGCGGTCCGCGACGCGGTTGAACACCTCGTCGCCCCACACGAGGCTGGCTTCCACGAGCCGGTCCACGTCTTCCTTGAACTGCTGCGCCGCCGGCAGCACGCCGTAGGTGCGGCTCAGGAAGAGGCTCTTGTTCTCGGTCTCGTAGTCCACCTTGCCGCCGCCGGTGTCCGTGCCCTTCTTCTCCTCGTCACGGAAACCGTCGATGACGCC
>JAFADT010000938.1 GCA_023424585.1 Pseudomonadota bacterium | reverse complement strand
CCGCACTTTGCGACATCCACCCTTGTTGGCAGTGGATGCCGGGCTTCCTGGATGTGCAGATTGGGCAGGAAATTGGCCAGGGGGGTGGTATGGCCGAAGTCGCGAGGAACGAGCGCACGTGCTCTGCGTGCGGGCGGGGACATGGCGCGGAGGCGTCGTGCGACACGCTCGTCCGGGAGGCGGGGCGCGGCGCGGGCGGGACCCCGGAGGCGCCGGCCGCCGTGGCCCTGGCGGAGGAGGTGGATCCGCTGCTGGGGACCCAGCTGGGCAGCTTCCGGCTGGTGCGCCGGGTGGGCCGGGGCGGGATGGGGTCCGTCTACCTGGCCGAGCACGTGTCCATTGGCAGCCGCGTGGCGGTGAAGGTGCTGCACGAGCACCTGACGCGCTACCCGGAGCTGGTGCAGCGCTTCCACGCCGAGGCCCGGGCGGTGAACCTCATCGGGCACGAGAACATCGTCAGCATCTTCGACCTCAACGCCACGGCGCCCCGGCCCTACCTCATCATGGAGTTCCTGGAGGGCGCGCCGCTGTCGGCGTGGGTGGGGACGGCGATGTCGGCCGGGGCGGTGGTGCCCATGCTGACCCAGGTGTGTGACGCGCTGCATGCGGCGCACGCGCGGGGCATCGTCCACCGCGACCTGAAGCCGGACAACATCTTCCTGGTGAAGCGCGGGCGGGGGATGCCGTTCGTGAAGGTGCTCGACTTCGGCATCGCGAAGCTGGTGGACGCGAGCATGCCGGAGACGGTGGCGGGCATCATCGTGGGGACGCCGGAGTACATGGCCCCGGAGCAGTCCCTGAGCCGGCGCCTGGATGGCCGCGCGGACCTGTACGCGGTGGGCGTCATCGCCTACCAGCTGCTCACCGGGCGGCTGCCCTTTCCCGACGAGGGGCTCACCGCCCAGCTCGTGGCGCACCAGACGCGGCGGCCTCCAGCCCCTCGCTCCATCTGCCCCTCGGTGCCGGCCGCGCTGGAGGCGGTGGTGCTGCGCGCGCTGGCGAAGAGCCCGGAGGAGCGCTTTCCCCACGCGCTCGCCCTGCGCGCCGCGCTGGAGCAGGCCCTGGCCGCGCGGACGCCTCCGGCGCGCGGGGCCGCGGACCCACCCCGTCCCACGCCGGCGAGGGCTCCCCCGGGGATGCCCGTGGGGCCTCGGCGCACCCCTCCGCTGGAGCCCCCGGGCGCGTCCGGAGGGAAGACGCTCCCGGTGCCCGTGCAGGTGGTGCTGCACCCCGGCGCGCAGACCCGGGCCTTCACCGGCTCGGACCTGACGCGCGGGGGCGTGTTCCTGCACGCCATCGGGGAACTGCCCCCGCTGTTCGCCCAGGTCCAGGTGGTGCTGCCCCTCTCCACGGGGCCGCTGTCCGTCATGTGCGAGGTGGTGCGCCACGTCTCGCCCGAGCAGGCCCGGGTCTGGAGCATGAGCCCGGGCTTCGGCGTGCAGTTCATCGCGCCGTCCACCGCGCTGAAGGTCCGGGTGGAGCAGCACCTCGCCGGCGTCCTGACCTCTCCGCCCCCCGCGCCCCGGGAGCTCCCGGACGACGCGGAGGCCGAGCGCGTCCTGGCGCTGTGGCGCGATCAGCTGGCCGCGGAGGGCACCCACTACTCCGTGCTGGGGCTGCCGCCGGACGTGGAGCTGGAGCCCGCGCGGGAGCGGGCGCGCGAGCTGTGGAGCGCCCTGTCCGAGCTCCGGCAGCGGCCCCTGTCGCGCGGGCAGCGCTCGCGCCTGGAGTCCATGCTGATCCGCGTGAGGAACGCGGGCGACACCCTGGGCGTGCCGCAGCGCCGGGCCCGCTACGACGCCCGGCTGGGCAATGCCCGGGGCGTGGCGCGGTGCCTGGAGGCGGGCCTCACCGCGCTCCAGACGGACGCCCTGCGCCGCGAGTTCCTGGCCGAGCAGCCCCAGGCGGTGGGCACCGCGCGGGTACATTTCCTCACAGGAAGCGCCCTGGAGCGGGACGGCCAGCTCCAGCGGGCCCTGGAGGCCTACGAGCGGGGCCTGGAGCTGGATCCGCTGGAATGGGAGTACCAGCAGCGCCGCCGCGTGGTGGGCCGGGCGCTGGGGGCGCGGCTGGCCCACGCCCGAAGTGAAAGGGCCCGATTCCCTGGGGAGGGAACCGGGCCCTGAGTCCACTGCGAGGGCCGCGGAACGGCGACGACTACTCGCCGCTCACGTTGCAGGCGGCGCTCACGCCGGAGAGCTTGCTGATGCAGGCCGCCAAGCGATCACCGAACGCCTCCTGCTCGGCCTGGGTCTTGTCGGAGCAGCCCTTCACGTCCTTCAGGCAGTCCGCGTACTCGCTCAGCTTGTCCTTGTCCGCGTCGCTGCAGGAGTCCAGCGCCTCCTTGCAGGAGTCGACGTCCTCGTCCGTCGGCTTCTCGAAGCCGGTCGTCGGGATGCCGCACTCCTCGACCTTGTCGAGCAGGCTGTCGAACGCGTCGGAGGTGTCGTCACAGACGTTGCCGCCGCACGCGGTGAGCGAAAGTGAAGCCATGGCGGCCAGACCGAACAGGATCTTCTTCATGATGGTTCTCCCCCTCGGGGATGAGGTACAGGTGGAAAGCAACCGCGCGCATCCTAGTGGGCGCTCGTCTGCGGTCCAGTGGACTTTATTCCGGGGGTCCTATTCAAAAGCAAATAGGGAGCCGGGGGCCGGGTTGATCCGCCAACTGCCTTGACTCCCCCCCGGGTTTCTCGTAAGTCCCGCCGTCTTTTAGCGCGCCGGGCGGTCCGCCGTCCGAAATGCGCGTTGGATTCCATGGGTTGAACCAACCCGAAGCTGACAGGGGTTCGACGATGTACGCAGTCATTCGCACGGGCGGAAAGCAGTACCGCGTCGCCGAGGGCGACGTGGTCCGGATCGAGAAGATCGCCGGTGACATCGGCGCCGAGGTCTCGTTCACCGAGGTCCTGCTGCTGGGCGGCTCGGAGAGCCCGAAGGTGGGCCAGCCGACGGTGGCGGGCGCGAAGGTCGTGGGCAAGGTGCTGGCGCAGGACAAGCACCGCCGCGTCCTGCACTTCCGGAAGGAGAAGGAAGGCTGGACCCGTCGCCGTGGCCACCGCCAGCCGTACACCGAGGTGAAGGTCACCTCGATCTCCGGCTAGCCGTCTTTCCGGGCATTCCCCACACGAACTTCAAGGAGCAGGTGTCATGGCCCATAAAAAAGGTCAGGGTTCTTCGCGCAACGGGCGTGATTCCAACCCGCAGTACCGTGGTGTGAAGGTGTACGGCGGTGAGACCATCACGGCGGGCAGCATCCTCGTCCGCCAGGTCGGCACGGTCATCCACCCGGGCACGAACGTGAAGCTCGGTCGCGACTTCACCCTCTTCTCGACGGTGGACGGCGTGGTGAAGTACGAGCGCCTCGGCCGCGACAAGAAGAAGGTGTCGGTGTACCCGGCCGCCGCCGAGCAGGCGAGCGCCTAGTCTGTGGCCCTGGGGCGACCCAGGGCCCGGGCATTACCGAGCGGGTCGTTCCCGGTCCTCCGTTCCCTTGGGAACGGGCGGACGCGAGGACGGCCCGCTTCGTGTTTTTCCAGGAGGGCAGTCGCCCCATGAAGTTCGTCGACGAAGTACGCATCTACGTGAAGGCGGGAGACGGTGGGAACGGCGCCGTGGCCTTCCGGCGGGAGAAGTTCATCGAGCGCGGCGGTCCCAACGGCGGGGACGGCGGCAACGGCGGCTCCGTGGTGTTCGTGGCGAACCCGCAGCTGACCACGCTCCTGGACTACCGCTACCAGCAGCACCACCGGGCGAAGAGCGGCGAGCACGGCATGGGCAGCGACTGCAACGGCCATGGCGCCGAGGACCTGGTGCTCCAGGTGCCGGTGGGCACGCTGATCCGCGACGAGCAGACGGGCGAGCTGCTGGTGGACCTGAGCGATCCGGGGCAGCGCTTCGTGGCGGCCAAGGGCGGCCGGGGCGGCCTGGGCAACATGAACTTCGCGACCTCCACGCGCCAGACGCCGCGCTTCGCGCAGGACGGCACGAAGGGCGAGGAGATCACGCTGCGGCTGGAGCTGAAGCTGCTGGCGGACGTGGGCCTGCTGGGCTTCCCCAACGCGGGCAAGAGCACGTTCATCTCGCGGGTGAGCCGGGCGCGGCCGAAGGTGGCGGACTACCCGTTCACCACGCTCGTGCCGAACCTGGGCATGGTCCAGTACAAGGACAACCTGTCCTTCGTCATGGCGGACATCCCCGGCATCATCGAGGGCGCCAGTGAGGGCGTGGGCCTGGGCCACCAGTTCCTGCGCCACGTGGAGCGCTGCAAGGTGCTGGTGCACCTCATCGACATGGGCGCCGAGGGCGAGGGCCGCAGTCCGTTGGACGACTTCGACATCCTCAACGCGGAGCTGAAGAAGTACAGCGCGGAGCTGGCCAACAAGCCGCAGGTGGTGGCCGCCAACAAGCAGGACCTCACGGAGGGCCGCGAGCGGCTGGGGCCCTTCACGGAGGCGCTGCGACGCCGGGGCATCCGCGTGTTCCCGGTGTCCTGTGCCACGGGTGAGGGCATGCAGCCCCTGATGGACGCGGTGGCGGAGGTGCTCTTCACCGGCCGCACCGACAAGCTCCACGTCGAGGCTCCGGCGAAGAAGGCTGCGACCAAGGCTCCCGCGAAGAAGACCGCGGCGAAGAAGGTCGTCGCCAAGGCTCCGGCGAAGAAGGCGGCGCGCAAGGGGGCGGCGAAGAAGACCCCGCGCAAGCCCGTGGCGAAGAAGGCCGTGCGCAGGGCGCCGGTGAAGAAGGCCGCCGCGAAGAAGACCCCGCGCAAGCCCGTTGCGAAGAAGGCGGTGCGCAAGGCGCCAGTGAAGAAGGTCGTCGCCAAGGCGTCGGCGAAGAAGGCGGCGCGCAAGGGTGCGGCGAAGAAGGCCGCCCGGAAGGCTCCGGCGAAGAAGTCCGGCGGGAGGCGCTGAGTCGATGGCTGGTGGAGGCCCCCGCTACGAGAAGTTCGAGCGCGAAGCCGTCGAGCCGGAGCAGTTCCTGCTCGACGTGCGGAAGGAGAAGATCGACCGCGTCGTCAGCCAGCGCACGCGCAACTTCGTGGTGGTGCTCGACCGGCTGGAGGACAACTTCAACATGGCCGCGGTGCTGCGCACCTGCGAGTCCATGGGCGTGCAGGAGGTGCACGTCGTCATCAACCCGGAGGCGCCCTTCATCCCCAACTCGCGGGTGGCGCAGGGCTGCGACAAGTGGTTGGACGTGCACCTCTACAAGACGTTCGCGGAGTGCCGTGAGCACCTGAAGGGGCGGGGCTTCGGCCTCTACGCGTCAGCGCTGCGCGAGGGTGCCACCAACCTCTACAGCCTGCGCTTCGACACCAGGTTCGCCATGGTGTTCGGCAACGAGCGCTACGGCGTGAGCGACGACGTCCTCACCGGCGTGGATGGCACCTTCTGGGTGCCCATGAAGGGCTTCAGCCAGAGCCTGAACATCTCCGCGGCGGCGTCCGCCAGCATCACCCGGGCGGTCGCCTGGAGGGACGAGCACCTGGCGGGGGGCTCCGGAGACCTGACGCCCACGGAGGCCCAGGAGCTGCGGGAGCGCTTCTACCTGCTGGGCGTGAAGCAGCGGAAGCGTCTGGTCAAAGCCACACAGCGGTGAATGCCGGTCCCCCGGGGGCCGTCCGGATGCGGTAGATGGTCCCTGCGGGCGCCTCGGGTGCCCGCTCCGGAGGCGCACGCCATGTTGCTGGAATCCCTGCTCTTCACGCTGCTCACGCAGGCCCCCACCACCGCCGCCCCCACCACGCCCGTGGCGAAGCCCGCGGTCGCCGCCAAGGCTCCCGCCACCGCGCACAAGTCGGCTGCGCCCTCGGACGCCGGCACGGCCGCCATGCCCCCCGCCGCGAAGCAGGGCGACGCGAGCGTGGGCGCCAGCGCCCCGAAGCCCGCGCCGAAGCCGATGGCGCCCGAGGTGAAGACGCTCGTGGACCGGATGCAGGCCTTCTACGAGAAGACGAACGACTTCAAGGCGGGCTTCAAGCAGGACTACAAGTACAAGGCCTTCCGCCGCACGCAGACGTCCACGGGCACGGTGACCTACAAGAAGCCGGGCCTGATGCGCTGGGAGTACGAGAACCCGTCCAAGCGGACGTTCGTGCTCGCGGGCAACAAGGTCTACATGCACGACCCGGAGGCGCAGACGCTGTCGGTGGCGGCCATGGACACCAGCCAGCTGTCCGCGTCGGTGACGTTCCTCTTCGGCCAGGGGAAGCTAGCGGACGAGTTCGCCATCACCAAGGGCGACTGCAAGGACTGCAAGGGCACGCTGCTGGTGCTGGATCCGCTGAAGAACGAGCCGCGCTTCCGTCAGGTGCGCCTGGAGGTGGACCCCTCGACGGCGCAGGTGCTCAAGAGCACGGTGGTGGATCCGGACGGCAGCGAGAACACCATCGCCTTCCTGGACCTGAAGACGAACGTGGGCGTCTCCGCGGACAGCTTCAAGCTGAACCCGCCCGAGGGCACCCGCGTGGACGACTTCACCAAGAAGGCGCAGTAGGACGGCCCGCCCTCCATGCGCGGCGTGCTGCTGGCGGGATGCGTGCTGCTGGGGGCGGGGTGTCACTCCGCCGCGCCCTCGGGCCCTGCACGTCCCACGAGCCTCGTGGGACAGACGCTGCCCCTCCTGTCCTCGCCCGCGCTGCGGCTGACGGTGGCGGGGCGGCTGGGGAGCCGGGCCGTGCCCGTGGTGCTGGACGTCACGCGGCCGCTGTCGCTCGTGTCCACGGCCTGCTTCGATGGAGCGCCGCCCGCGCCCGCCGGGACCGCGCGCGTGCCGGAGCCCTCGGGAGGCCATCGTTCCTGGCCGGAGGTGCCGGCCCCGCCGCTGACGGTGGGGCCGGTGGCGCCGCCCCTGCGCACGCTGCTGCTCTCGGGGGAGACGGGCTGCTCGGTGACGCTGGGACAGGACGTGCTGGCCCCGTATGCCCTCACGGTGGAGCCGCTGCGCCGCGAGGTGACCTTCACCGCGTCGCGTCCCCGCGAGGCCTACGACGCGGAGCTGCGCGCGTCGGACGCGGCGCGCGAAGCGCACGTGGTGGAGCTGAGCCGCGAGCCGCTGGGGGACTGGCCGCTCCTCGCCGTGCAGGTGACGCAAGGGGATGCGAGCATCACCGGCCCCTTCGTGCTGGGTACGCGCGAGCCCTTCTCCCGGCTGGCGGTGGACCCGGCGCTGGGGCAGGGCTTGCAGCCGTTGGAGACGGCCGCGGGGCTGCCGCCGCGCACCTTCGCGGTGGACTCGGTGGAGGTGGCGGAGGGGCTGGGCGTGAAGCCGCTGGTGATGGAGGCCGCGGGGCGCTGGCCGTCGCAGAGCAGCCTGGGCCGCCTGGGGCCGGACGTCTGGGGCCGCTTCACCGCCACCGTGGACGCGCAGGGTGGGGCGCTGGTGCTGCGCAGGCCCCACGTGCGCACGCCCGAGGGCGGCGGCCGTCAGCAGTGCGCGGGTGAGGGGGGCGCGTTCAGCGAGGAGGCCTGCTACGGCATCTTCGTGCGCGCGGAGCCTGACGGAGCGGTGGCCCTCTCCGGCGAGGTGTTTCGCGACGTGCCGGAAGGCGTCCGCCTGTACGTGGAGCCCCGGGGCGCGGACGGCCAGCGCCTGGATGCGGGCTGTCAGGTAGGCCTGAGCTTCCCGAGCACCACACGCGGCGCCAACACGCAGCACCGGCTGCCGTGGGCCTCCCTGTCGAAGACCCTGCCCGCGTGCCACGCCGCGCTCCAGGGCGCGAAGGGCTACGCCGTGTCGCTGGTGGAGGAGGGGCGCCAGCCCGAGTGCCCCACGACCTGCGCCTTCGTCACGGAGTCCGCGTCGCGGCGCACGGTGTGCGAGTGCCAGCCCACGCCGCTGGGCGAAGGGGTGGCCGTGCCGACGAAGGGCTCGGGTCCCCAGCCGCCGCCCGTCGAGGAGCGCGAGCTGGAGCCCGAGGACCCGAAGTAGCGCCCACGAAGGGCTCGGGCCCGCGGCTTCCATCCGCGGGGCGGCGCGCGGATGCCCGATGCATCGGCCTGGCCCGCTGCCCGGTCGCGACGTGCCGACATCCACGAACGACTCGGGCCCGCGACCGCCTCCGGTGGGGAGGCGGGGCGGGCCCG
>JAFADT010000925.1 GCA_023424585.1 Pseudomonadota bacterium | reverse complement strand
CCGGTGACCTGATGAAGCTGGACTTCGGGGTGGTCTACCGGGGCTTCTTCGGGGACTCGGCGCGCACCGTGCCGGTGGGGAAGGTGACGCCGGAGGCCCAGGCGTTGGTGGACGCCACCCGGCAGTCCCTGGAGAAGGCCATCCAGGTGATGCGGCCGGGCAACCGGATCGGGGACATTGGCCACGCGGTGCAGACCCACGTGGAGGCGCGGGGGTTCTCCGTGGTCCGCGACTTCACGGGGCATGGGATTGGCCGGAAGCTGCACGAGCCGCCCCAGGTCCCGAACCACGGCCAGGCGGGGGCGGGGATGAAGCTGCGGCCGGGCATGGTCCTGGCGGTGGAACCGATGGTGAACCAGGGAACGCCCGACGTGGAGGTCCTGGAGGACGAGTGGACGGCCGTCACCGTGGACGGCAAGTTGTCCGCCCACTTCGAGCACACCATCCTGATCTCGGAGCGGGGGCCGGAGGTGCTCACCCGGCGGTGACGGGGCCCCAGACCCCGGGTGAAATAGGGTGGTGTCAGTCGGTGTTGATAGAGGTCCAGATTTCAGATCGCGCGGCGCTTGCTACTTACGGACCAAAGTGTTATCCCGCCGCGCTTCCAGAAGGTTCGTGGTCCGGGAAGAAGGTTGACGCTTGCCGAAGGACGATTCCATCGAAGTCGAGGGGACCGTGATGGAGCCCCTACCGAACGCGATGTTCCGCGTGGTGCTGGACAACGGCCACAAGGTGCTCGCGCACATCTCGGGCAAGATGCGGATGCACTTCATCCGTATCCTCCCGGGCGACAAGGTGAAGGTCGAGTTGTCGCCGTATGACCTGACCCGCGGACGGATCACGTACCGGGCCAAGTAATTCGGGCCGGCCGCCTGTGCGGTCCGGCTGTTGTGCTTTTCTCTGCTGAAGGAAGGAAGTTCGCTCCATGAAGGTTCGGGCGTCCGTCAAGAAGATCTGCGACAAGTGCAAGGTTGTTCGCCGCAAGGGTATCGTGCGCGTCATCTGCGCCTCCAACCCCCGGCACAAGCAGCGCCAGGGCTAAGCGTCCTCAAGGGACTCTTGCCTCAGACCAACTCCACAACGAAGGAAGACCGAAGATGGCTCGTATCGCCGGCATCGATCTGCCGCCCAACAAGCGCGCGGTGATCTCGCTTCAGTACATCTACGGGATCGGTAACAAGACCGCGCACGACATCATCACCGAGGCGGGCATCGATCTCACCACCCGGACCAAGGACCTCACCGAGGACCAGGCTCGAAAGATCCGTGAGATCATCGAGGCCAAGTACAAGGTCGAGGGTGACCTCCGGCGTGAGGTGACCATGAACATCAAGCGGCTGATGGACCTGGGTTGCTACCGGGGTCTGCGTCACCGCAAGGGTCTTCCGGTTCGTGGCCAGCGCACCCACACCAACGCGCGCACCCGCAAGGGTCCCAAGCGCGGCATCGTTCGCGCGAAGCCGGCCGCTCCGGCCCGCTAAACCCTCTGGCGCCCGCTGCCTCGCCCCAGGTGAGGCGCGGGCGTTGATCACCTACTCCCAGGAGCAGCGATTCACATGGCTGACGAGATCAATACCGCCGCCGCGCCGGCCGGTGCCGAGGGTGGCGAGACCCCTGCGGCGAAGAAGAGCAAGCGCAAGGGCAAGAAGAACATCCTCAACGGCGTGGTCCACATCCAGTCCACGTTCAACAACACCATCATCACGATCACGGACGTGTCCGGGAACGTGATCTCCTGGTCGTCGGCCGGAGCGCGCGGCTTCAAGGGCAGCCGCAAGTCCACGCCGTTCGCGGCGCAGGTGGCCGCTGGCGACGCCGCCGCGAAGGCGATGGAGCACGGCCTGAAGAGCGTGACGGTGTTCGTGAAGGGCCCGGGCGCGGGCCGTGAGTCGGCGCTGCGCGCGCTGGCCGCCGCCGGCCTGAAGATCAGCCTCATCCGCGACGTGACGCCCATCCCGCACAACGGCTGCCGTCAGCCCAAGCGCCGCCGCGTCTAATCACCGCTTCGGGCCGGGGACCCGCCTCGCGGCGGGCCCGGCTCCAGACCATCTGCAAGGAGAGTTTCCGTGGCTCGTTATACCGCGAGCGCCTGCCGTATCTGCCGGCGCGAAAACCTGAAGATGTACCTCAAGGGCGACCGTTGCTACACGGACAAGTGCGCCATCGAGCGCCGCCCCTATCCCCCGGGTCAGCACGGCCAGGGCCGCGTGAAGTTCTCCGGCTACGGCGTGCAGCTGCGCGAGAAGCAGAAGGTCAAGCGCATGTACGGCCTGCTCGAGAACCAGTTCCGCGGGTACTACCACCGCGCGTCCGCGGCCAAGGGCAAGACGGGTGAGAACCTGCTGCAGCAGCTGGAGCTCCGCCTGGACAACGTGGTGTTCCGCATGGGGTTCGCGGACACGCGCAACGAGGCGCGCCAGCTGGTCCGCCACGGTCACTTCCAGGTGAACGGTCGCCGGGTGAACATCCCGTCGTTCGCCGTGAAGCCGGGCAGCGCGGTGGAGGTGGCGGAGAAGAGCCGCAAGGTGCTCCGCATCTCCGAGGCGCTGGAGACGGTGGACCGCCGTGGCGTTCCGCAGTGGATCGACCTGGACAAGAAGGCGTTCAAGGGCACGGTCAAGACGGTCCCGAACCGCGAGGACCTGACGATGCCCATCCAGGAGCAGCTCATCGTCGAGCTGTACTCGAAGTAAGCAGGGGTGCCGGGCCCGCCGCCAGTGGGCCCCTCCCGCGGTGGACGCCCTGGTCGATGAGGCCGGGGCGTCGTCGCTTTGTCACCTGTCGTTTTGTCGCCTGGATGGCGCGTCCTGCGCGCGCCAGGCGAGGTTGTTACGCAGTCCCCCCGCGTGCCCGTCCTCCCGTCACCCTGACGGGGAAGTGGGTGATGGCGCACGACCAGAGGAGCAGTCCCCATGGCCGACACGTTTGTTGCGAAGAACTGGCGCGACCTCATCAAGCCGCGCCGCATGGAAGTGGACCAGGACTCGCTGAGCCCCACGTACGGCAAGTTCGTGGCGGAGCCGCTGGAGCGCGGCTTCGGGACGACGCTGGGCAACTCGCTGCGGCGGGTGCTGCTGTCGTCGCTGCAGGGCGCGGCCATCACCTCCGTGAAGATTGAGGGCGTGGACCACGAGTTCACGACCATCCCCGAGGTGGCCGAGGATGTCACGGACGTCGTGTTGAACCTGAAGGAGGTCCTCCTCCGGATGCACACGAACGAGACGAAGACGCTTCGCATCGAGGTGGAGGGCCCCAAGGAAGTGAAGGCGGGCGACCTCATCGCGGACCAGGACGTGGAGATCCTCAACCCGGGTCACCACATCTGCACCGTCTCCGAGGGTGGCAAGGTGCGCATGGAGCTGACGTGCCGCCGGGGCCGGGGCTACGTGCCGGCGTCCACCAACAAGGTGCCGGGCGCGCCCATCGGGACCATCCCCATCGACTCGCTCTTCTCGCCCATCCGCAAGGTGAACTACCAGGTCACCAACGCGCGCGTCGGTCAGGTCACGGACTACGACAAGCTGTCGCTCGAGGTCTGGACGGACGGCTCCGTGGTGCCGCAGGACGCGGTGGCGTACGCGGCGAAGATCATCAAGGAGCAGCTCACGGTGTTCGTGAACTTCGACGAGACCGAGGAGCCGGTCGTCGCCGAGGCGCCGAAGGAGGAGGCCAAGCTCAACGAGAACCTGTTCCGCTCGGTGGACGAGCTGGAGCTGTCGGTGCGCTCGGCCAACTGCCTGCAGCAGGCGAACATCAAGTCCATCGGTGACCTGGTCCAGCGCACCGAGGCGGAGATGCTCAAGACGAAGAACTTCGGCCGCAAGTCCTTGAAGGAGATCAAGGAGATCCTCGCGGAGATGGGCCTGTCGCTGGGCATGAAGCTGGAGAACTGGCCTCCGAAGAACGCGCCGGCTCCCGCGGCCCCCAAGGCCTGAAGCGTCGTCGTTTCCTGAAGCACCTGTCCCGCTCCCCACCGACACGGCTTCTGGGTGGCGCGAAGGCAGGGGGCCCTGGTACACAGGGCCCGATTCAACGGCGGCCCTGTGTGTCGGGGTCGTTCTTCCCACCCGGTACCTGATACGGCCGGAGTGGTGGGGTTCTCGGGAAGAGGCCCCGGAGCACGCGCATGCGTCATAAGGTCGGACAGAGGAAGCTGCACCGCACCACGAGCCATCGTCTCGCGATGCTGAACAACATGGTCACGTCGCTCCTGGAGCACGGGGCCATCCGCACCACCGTTCCCAAGGCGAAGGAAGTCCGGCCGCTGGCGGAGCGCATCATCACGCTCGCCAAGCGCGGTGGGCTCGCCAACGTGCGCCTTGCCGCTCGCACCGTGAAGGACCGCGCGGTCCTCCAGAAGGTGTTCAGCGAGTACAAGGAGCGCTACGCCTCCCGTCCGGGTGGCTACACCCGCATCGTGCGCCTGGGCTTCCGCCGTGGCGACGCCGCGGAGATGGCCCTCATCGAGTTGGTGGACCGTCCCGCGAAGGCTCCGGCCGCCGCCGAGACGACCGAGGCTCCCGCCGAGGCGAAGTCCGAGGGTTGAGCCGTTCGCCTCCAGGCTTCACGTGAGTGAGGCCTGGACGGGCTGAAGAAGCACCGAGGGCGCCTTCCTGCTTCAGGAGGGCGCCCTTCGTGTTTCCAGTTGCCTCGCGGCGGCTACTTCTTCGGCTCGAGGAGGCGCTTCCACTCCTCCTGGAGGGAGGGCGTGAGGTCGGCGCTGTCGTCCGCGCTCTTCATCTTCAGCGCCTGGAAGCGGAGGTCCGCGGGGGCGGCGCCGCCGTTCTTCCCCAGCAGCTGCTTGGGCGTGATGGTGACGAAGTTGCCGGGCTGCACCTCCGCCACCACGGCCTTGTACTCGTTGTTCACGGTGATGATGACGTCGCGCCAGACGTCCTTGCTCTCGTTCCAGATGGTGACGGAGGGCCGGTCCAGCTTGTCGCTGAGCACCAGGCGCGCGTCCATGTCACCCGTGTCCAGCGAGCTGCCCGGGCACGCGATGCCGAGGCTGGCGACGGACAGGACGAGCCAGCCCGCGACGATGCCGGCCTTGTACTTGAAGAAGCGGTCGCTCGCGGCGAAGTCCGCGACCTGCTCCTTGAGGATGGAGAAGGCGTTGAGGAGGACGTTGGACGTCTCCTCCGCCACGCGCTTGCCCAGGGGGCCTTCCGGCTTGGGCTTCTCCAGGGGGGCCGCGCGGGCGGCGCTCACGGCGCGCATGCCGGGGCTGGTGGCCGCCCGGGGCTGGGTGCCGGGATTGGACGGCGTCCGAGGCGGCGGGGGGCTGGGAGGGGCGGGTTTGCGCGCGTCGCTCATCGGAGGCGGAGTCTAGAGGGCGCGGCGCGCCGGTGGCTACTGGCCCTTGAGCACCTGCAGCGCCTTGCTGGCCACCGCGTTGTCGGGCTGGGTCTCCAGCACCTTCCCCAGCCAGCGCTCCGCCTCGCTCGCGGCCTTCTGGCGGTCCTCGGGGCGGCGGGCCTTCTGGGCCTCCTCGGTGTAGAGCAGGCCCAGGCGCAGGGCGAACTCGGTGTTCTCCGGGTCCTTGTCCGTGATGACCTTCAGCTCCCGCTGCGCGGCCGCGTAGTCCCCCTCCAACTGGTACACGAGCGACAGCTTGCCGCGGGCGGCCACCGAGTCCGGCGTCAGCGTCACCACCACCTGGAAGGCCTCCTTCGCGGTGGTCAGATCACGTGCCTCCAGGCGCAGGTCGCCCAGGCGGAACCAGGCCAGGTCGAGCAGCGGGTTGAGCGCCACGGCCTTCTCGAAGGCGGTGCGGGCCGCGTCCGTGCGCTGGCGCGACAGGTACAGCTCTCCCAGGTAGAGCTGGTTCTTGCCGTCCTGGGGGGCGCGCTCGATGGCCTGCTTGAATTCATCCACGGCGCGGCCGGCGTCATCCAGGCGCTGGTAGGCCAGCCCCAGGAGCGCGTGCACCACGGCCAGGTCCGGGTAGTCGTGGAGGATCTCCTCGAAGGCGATGAGGGCGTGCTGGGGCGCGTCCAGCTCGTGCAGGTAGCGCATGCCCTCCTCCAGCTTCCCCTCCGCCGCCTTGGGGAAGTTCTGGAACGGGTCCGCGAGCTGGTTCATCAGCGCCCGCGCGGTGGCCACCTCCGCGGGGGTGGGGGTGCCGCGCACGACGGTGCCCAGGGCCTCCACCGCGCCCGGTGCGTCCCCCGTGCGGGCCAGGGCCTTGGCCAGGGGCAGCTTCCAGCCCGCGCGCTCGGGGGCCAGCTCCACGGCCTTGCGCAGCGGCCCCAGCGCGGCGGCGTACTGCTCCGACTCCAGGCGCGCGACGCCCAGGCGGTAGTGGAACTCCGCGGTGGTGGGGGACAGGGAGATGGCGCGCTCGAAGGCGGCCACGGTGGGGGCGCCCGCGTCCCGGGCCCGCGAGAAGAGCGTCAGGCCCAGCATGTACTGGTCCACCGCGCGCTCGTTCTTCTCGATGGCCTGGCGCAGCTCCTCCGCCCAGGCGTCCGCGTGGCCCGCCTTCACCTGGGCCTCGGTGAGGGCGCGCGCCACGTCCACGTCGTCCGGCGTGCGGGTGTGCAGCTCGCGCAGCAGCTTCACCGCGTCCTCGGGCCGGTTGCCGTCCAGGTACGCGCGCGCCTGGGCCTGGGGAGACAGCGCGGGGGCCTGGGCCTGGCCATGGCCGCAGCCGGTGACGAGCAGCCCCAGCCCCAGGAGGGCGGCAGGCCAGCGGAGGGGGTTCGCGTTCAGGTGCACGGGGAGCTCAGGAGGCCTTGGAGGTGACGGTGGAGGCAAGCTGCGCGACGCCCTCGCGGTTCGGCGGGGCGACGGCCGTGTCGGGGTCACCGCCCTTGCCGCCCAATGACAGGCTGTCGGCGATGATCTGCGCGCGCACGGCGCGGGCCAGGCCCTCGCGGTCGTTGTCCGCGAAGCCGGTGGTGTCGATGGGGCGGCCGATCTTCACGCGCACCACGCCCGGCCGGATGTTCCACGAGTTCTTGGGCATGATGTCGTCGGTGCCCTCGATGGTGACGGGGCAGATGGGCACGCGGGCCCTGAGGGCGAGCGCGAAGGGGCCCTTCTTGAACGGCAGCACGCGGCCGTCCTGGGAGCGGGTGCCTTCCGGGTACAGGAAGATGCTGGTGCCGGCGCGGATCTTCCGGGCGGCCTTCTCCAGGGACGCGATGGCGGACGCGCGGTCTCCCCGGTCGATGAAGATGTGCCCCGCCAGCCAGAGGTACCAGCCGATGAGGGGCACGAAGCGCAGCTGCGTCTTGGCGACGAAGCGGAAGTCCACCGGCACGGAGACGAAGTGCGCCGGGATGTCGAGCGTGGACAGGTGGTTGCCCACGTAGATGGTGGGCCGCTTCGGGTCCACGTGCTCCTGGCCGATGACCTCCAGCTTCGCGCCGCCGGCCCACAGGAGCACCGGAGACCAGTACGTCCGCACGAACCACACCGAGCGCGACGGGTTGAGCGTCACCAGCATCGTGAGGCAGGCCAACGGGAAGCAGATGATGGACCAGACCGTGACCACGAGAATGCACCACAGCTTGCGCAGCATGCGTCGCCTTTCCTCCTACCGGGGGGCCTGAGCGCTGGTAGGGCCCCGGGGGTGCCGCTCACCCGTCGTGCAGGCAGGCGGCGCGGCGTGGGCGCCGGCTCGGGCTCCTGGACGTGCGGAACGGGGCGGGGGCATGCACTTTATCTACCATGGCTCCCCTCGCCATTGTTTCTGGTGAATGCCGCTCGCTGGGGTTACAAGCAAGGGTCGCGTGGCCAGGAAAAAGTTCATCGCCATCGCGGGCAACATCGGAGCTGGAAAGACGGAGCTCACGTCCTTCCTGTGCCGGAAGTACGGCCTCACGCCGTCCTTCGAGCCCAATGACCAGAACCCCTACCTCGCGGACTTCTACAAGGACATGAAGACGTGGGCGTTCCGCTCGCAGCTCTTCTTCCTGACGCACAAGTTCCGCCTGCACCGGGAGCTGGAGCGCACGGCCGGCACCGTGCTCCAGGACCGGACGCTCTACGAAGATGCGGAGATCTTCGCCAAGAACCTCCACCGGCAGCGGCTCATCGACAAGCGCGACTGGTCCACGTACTGGGAGCTGTACCAGACCCTCGCCCAGTCGCTCCGGCCGCCGGACCTGATGATCTACCTGCGCTGCCCGGTGGCCACGCTGAAGGAGCGCATCCGCCTGCGCGGGCGGGCCATGGAGAAGGACATCCCGACCCCGTACCTGAAGCGCCTCAACGCCCTCTACGAGGAGTGGTTCGAGGGCTACTCGCTGTCGCCGGTGCTGGTGCTGGGGACGGACAAGCTGGACTACCTCACCAACCTGGTGGACCGCGTGGACCTCTTCCGACAGATAGAGAAGCACCTGTGAAGGAGGTCTACGTCCTGGCCACCGAGCAGGCCGAGCCGCCGGCCCTGGACGCGCTGCGCGCGGCGTTCGCGACGGACGAGGTGGAGTTCGTTCCGCACGAGGGCGGCTGGGGCTTCACCGTGCGGGCGGACGGCTCGGAGGTGAAGGTGGTGCTCAAGCCCCTGAGCGACGGCCGTCCGCGCGTCGTCCAGGAGCTGTTCAGCGGGAGCCCGGACGCCTTCGCGCGCGTGGAGCGCTCCCAGGCCTGCTACGCGTTCCTCTTGGAGCCGGGCGGCCCGCAGCCCACGTTGCCCGTCTTCGAGGCGCTGTGGACCGTGCGCACGCTGATGGAGCAGGTGCCGGGCGTGCTCGTGGACCTGACGGCGTTCAAGCTGCACGAGCCCGAGGACGTGGTTGAAATCACGGAGCTGGACTTCGACATCCGCGACCACGTGCACCTGCACGCCATCGAGCTGGCGGAGGGGGACACGCCGCTGTGGGTGCACTCGCACGGGATGGAGAAGTTCGGCGCGCGCGACGTGGAGATCTTCCACCTGGGGGAGAACGACCTCCTGGCCGCGGAGAGCTTCCTCCACGAGCTGTGCACGGACCTGGCGTTCGCGCAGGGGCCGGCGCTGCGCTCGGAGGTGGCCACCAGCGAGGGCCAGAGCTTCACCCTGGTCCCGTCGGAGGAGGCCCGCGCGAACCTGCTGGGCGTGCCGCTGGACGCCTTCGAGGGCCACGAGGGGCTGTTCCTCACGGTGGTGTCGCCGCTGGGCCGGCACAACACGGCGGAGCTCCTGGCGACGTACCGGGAGCGCTTCGCCAAGGAGCCGGCCGAGCAGACCCAGGCCATGCACGAGGAGGCGCAGGCGCTGCTGCCCGCGTTCCTGGCGCGCTTCCAGCGCAAGGGGTTGATGGAGCCCCTCACGTTCCTGGTGCGGGCCCCCTTCGAGACGCACCCGGAGGGCGAGGTGGTGGTGGAGAACCTGTGGCTGGAGGCGGTGGCCCGGGACGAGGGCTCCGTCGTGGGCCGGCTGGTGGATGGCGCGGTGCACACCACGGAGTGGCGCAAGGG
>JAFADT010000891.1 GCA_023424585.1 Pseudomonadota bacterium | reverse complement strand
GCTTCACGTCGTTCACGTGGAGGGCCTCCGCGATCTTCAGGTGGGTGACGTCCACCTCGATCTGGAGCGGGATGGCGCCGGGGAGGGCCCAGACCTCCAGGTTGCGGCGCACCTGGGTGAGCAGGCCGCCGTCGGCCACGCCCGCGGCCTTGCCGGTGAGCACCACGGGGATGTTCACCTTGACCTGCTCCTTCTCGCTCACGGCGATGAAGTCCGCGTGCAGGATGTCGCGGGTGAGCGGATCCATCTGGTAGTCCTTCAGGAGGACCTGCTGCTCGTTGCCCGCCAGCTTCAGCTGGATGAGCGTGTTCAGCTTGTGCGGGGTGTTGATGGCCGTGCGGATGCCCTTGGGGTCCACGGAGACGTGCAGCGGCGCCTTCAGGTGCTTGCCGTAGACGACGGCGGGGATGCGACCCTGGGCGCGCAGGCGGCGGGCGACGCCCTTGCCGGAGTTGTCACGGGCCTGGGCTTCGAGGGTGCTCTTGTCGGTGGCCATGGAAAGGCTCTCTTTTCGGTGGGTACCGCGGGTTCACCGGCGTCTGGGCGCCCTCGGCATCCCACCCCCATGGTGGGCCCCGAAGACGGCGCCCGGGGCGTGCTTCCGCCCCGTGGAACCGGTGGAGGGGGCCGGACATGCCAGCCCCCGGGGTCCTTCGTCAAGCCGCCCGGCCGCGGGCGGTCGCTGCGCCTAGACGAACAGCGAGCTCAGCGAGTCCGCGCGGTGGATGCGCGCGATGGCCTCGCCGAAGAGGGAGTCGGTGTTCAGGGCGCGGATCTTCGGGCACGCCCTGGCGTTGGCCGCCAGCGGCACCGTGTCCGTGAAGACGACCTCCTCCAGCACGGAGTCCGTGATGCGCTGGATGGCGGGGCCGGACAGGATGGGGTGCACCGCGTACGCCACCACCCGGCGCGCGCCCTTGTCCTTCAGCGCCGCGGCGGCCTGGGCGAGCGTGCCCGCCGTGTCCACCATGTCGTCCACCAGGATGGCGTCCTTGCCCTTCACGTCGCCGATGAGGTTCATCACCTCCGAGGCGTTGGGGCGGGGGCGGCGCTTGTCGATGATGGCCAGGCCCGTGTTCAGCCGCTTGGAGTAGGCGCGCGCGCGCTCCACGCCGCCGGCGTCCGGGCTGACGATGACCAGCTCGGTCGGCTCCGGGAAGCGCTTGCGGATGTCCTCCAGGAACACCGGCGACCCGTAGAGGTGATCCGAGGGCATGTTGAAGAAGCCCTGGATCTGCCCGGCGTGCATGTCCATGGACACCACCCGGTTGACCCCCGCGACCTCCAGCATGTCCGCCACCAGCTTGGCGGTGATGGGCGTGCGGGCCGCCACCTTCCGGTCCTGCCGCGCGTAGCCGTAGTACGGCATCACGGCGGTGATGGAGCCGGCGCTCGCCCGCTTCAGGGCGTCGCACATGATGAGCAGCTCCATCAGGTGGTGGTTCGCCGGCGGGCACGTGGACTGGACGATGAACACGTCCTGCCCACGCACGTTCTCGCCGATCTCGACGTGGATCTCCCCGTCGGAAAACGTGTCCACCGTCGCCTTGCCCAACGGACGCTGGAGGTACTCGCAGATGCGCTGCGCCAACGCCGGGTTGGAGTTCCCGGCGAACACCTTGAAGTCACGCGACGGCTGCATGGGGGCGCTGACTAACCCGTGCGCGCCCCGAAGGGAAGTTCGTTAGTCGAGTTCAGCCGCCACGGGGCCGAGCGTCCCGTTCTGCGCCTGGTGAAGGTGTTTCTCGTACTCGATGAGGATGACCCGCTCCATCTGGCTGCGCGTGTCCGCGTTCAGAGGATGCGCGATGTCCTTGTAGGTCCCGTCCTTCCGTTTTTTCGCGGGCATCGCGATGAAGAGCCCGGTGGAGCCGTGGATCACCTTCAGGTCGCGCACGACGAAGCAGTGATCCAGGGTGATGGTGACGTACGCCTTGAGCTTGTCCTCTTCGACCGGAAACACCCGGACGTCGGTGATGTTCATGGTCCCCCCCCGAACCTGGAAGGCCGGAGCTACGGGGAAGCCTGGGACAGGCGGGCGGTGAAAAGCAAGCACCCCCTACCTGTCGCGCCGGGGACCGTTCACTGGTCCTCCAGCCGTCATGCCCCGAAGGGCCAATGACTCACCAGGTGGGTAAGGAAGGCCAGGTGGTAGACGACGATGATGGCGTAGACGACGGCGCCCGCGCGGATGGCGAGGCGGCTGGCCTTGAGCCGGCGGTGCAGGCACAGCAGGCACAGCCCCGCGTTCACGATGAGCAGCTTGGAGAACATGAAGAGGAGCGGCGACTGCTCGTACGCCACGCGCATCACCGGGTTGAGCTCCTCCGCCACCCCCAACTGCAGGAAGAGTAGGGTGAACAGCCCGTCCAGCAGGTTCAGCATGAGCAGCGCCACCGACGCCGGTGACGTGTAGAAAGAAGCCTGCTGCGCCCACCCCTCCGCCTGCACCTCGTTCGCCGTCGCCGCCACGCCCCACCCCCAGGGTTCCCGTCCGTGCTACCTGGGGCGGGGCTATTCAAATCCCTTGCCAGGGCTTCCGGGACTTGCCGGGAAGCAGCCGGGCAGGCGGCGGAGGCGGGGGCTTGCGCCGCCGGAAACGAAATTGACGCGAGGGGGTGGGTCGCCGAGATTGGCCCCGCCCAGCCCCTCCCCGACGAGCGTGCCTTGCATCAATTCCCCAAAGATATCGGGTGGATAGAGGTCATCTGCGGTTCGATGTTCTCCGGCAAGACGGAGGAGTTGATCCGCCGCGTCAAGCGCGCGCTATACGGCCGGCAGAAGGTGCGCGTGTTCAAGCCGCGCATCGACACCCGCTATGACGACACGCAGGTGGTGAGCCATTCCCAGTTGAAATTGACGTCCCTGCCCATTGAGAGGGCTGAAGAAATTTTCCGGCACCTGTCCCCCGACACGCAGGTGGTGGGCATTGACGAGGTCCAGTTCCTGGGCGGAGAGGTGGTGCAGGTGTGTGAGGCGCTCGCCCAGAAGGGCATGCGCGTCATCTGCGCGGGCCTGGACCAGGACTACCAGGGGCGCCCCTTCGAGCCCATGCCGCAGCTGATGGCGGTGGCGGAGTACGTGACGAAGGAGCTGGCCATCTGCGCGGTGTGCGGGAACCCGGCCAACCGTTCGCAGCGCATCATCGGCAGCGAGGAGCGGGTGGTGGTGGGCGCGGCGGGGGCCTACGAGCCGCGCTGCCGCAAGTGTCACGTGGCGGAACCCGCGGCGGCGAGCCCGCCGCAGACGCTGAACCTGTTCGACTGAACGCCGAAAGCCGCCTCGACCGGCGCGGGAGCTCCATCCGATGCGCGACACCCTGTACGCGAACGTGCCCTTCCAGTTGAACGAGATGGCCCACCACTATGGGGCCAACGTCCACCTGGTGGGGAATCCGTTTCTCCTCTCCCAACTGGCCACGCTGTGCGCCAAGGGCACGCTCCAGCCGCAGATCAACCGGCTGGTGGAGCAGCTCTACACGGACCTGGTGAAGACGGTCATCAACGCGGAGTTCCCGCGCAAGATGGTGACGCTCCCCACCCGGATGATCGACTCCACGCCCCTGGGCATCTACCAGGGCGAGGTGGTGGACCCGCAGCTGCGCGTGGTGACGGTGAACATCGCGCGGGCGGGCACGCTGCCGTCGCAGGTGACGTATGACCTGCTCAACTTCACGGTGGATCCGTCCCTGGTGCGGCAGGACCACATCATCATGAGCCGGATGATCGACGCGGCCCAGGCGGTGGTGGGCTCGGAGATTGGCGGCGCGAAGATTGGCGGGGACGTGGACGACGCGTTCGTGCTGTTCCCGGACCCCATGGGGGCCACGGGCGGCAGCCTGTCCACGGCCATCCAGCTCTACAAGACGAAGGTGCCCGGGCGGGCCCGGCGCATCATCACGCTCAACCTCATCGTCACCCCGGAGTACCTGCGCCGGATGACGACGGAGCACCCGGACGTCATCATCTACGCGCTCCGGCTGGACCGCGGCCTGTCCCCCCCGGAGGTGTTCGGCACGGCGCCGGGGCTGCTCTGGGACAAGGAGCGGGGCCTGGATGACCGGCAGTACATCGTCCCCGGCGGCGGCGGCTTCGGGGAGATCATGAACAACGCCTACGTGTAGAGGGAGCACCCGGTGACGACGTTCCACGAGAAGGATGTCGGCGTCCTCATCTCAGAGGAGGCCGTGCAGGCGCGCGTGAAGGAGCTGGGCGCGCAGATCACCCGCGACTACCAGGGCAAGGAGCTGACGCTCGTCTGCGTGCTCAAGGGCTCCGCGTTCTTCGCCATCGACCTGGCGCGGGCCATCGATCTGCCGCTGACGCTCGAGTTCCTGGGCGTGTCCAGCTACCACGGCGGCACGGAGTCCACGGGCGAGGTGCGCATCACCACGGACGTGTCCAAGCCCATGGCGGGCAAGCACCTGCTCATCATCGAGGACATCATCGACACGGGGCTCACCATGAGCTTCCTCCTGGAGAACCTCCAGGCGCGCCACCCCGCGTCGGTGAAGATCTGCTCGCTGCTGGAGAAGCCCGCGCGCGCCAAGACGAAGGTGAACATCGACTACAAGGGCTTCGTCATCGAGGACAAGTTCGTCGTCGGGTACGGCCTGGACTACGGGGAGAAGTACCGGAACGTGCCGTTCATCGGCATCTGGAAGCACTCCTGAGAACCGCCTGATGGGCTCGGGTGCCCCTCCCTTCGGGGTGGGGGCCTCGGGACTGCGGGGGCCTTGTCCATGCGCCGCACGGCGGCCGTGTGCAGGGCCCTCGCGCGTTGCGGGGCGCACGCATGCACAGCCTCTCCTCTGGACATCCGAGGAGGCTTGAACATGCGTGAAGAGAAGGGGAGGGCCGCCCGGGCGGCCCCCGCGAATGGCGACGCGATGCAGCGGTACCTGGCGGAAGCGGTGGGCACCTTCGTGCTGGTGCTCGGCGGCGTCGGGGCGGCGGTGCTGGCCGGCGACCGCATCGGCTTCCTGGGCGTCGCCTTCGCCTTCGGGCTGTCGCTGCTGGCCATGGTCTACACGATAGGCCCCATCTCCGGCTGTCACGTGAACCCGGCGGTGACGGTGGGCCTGCTGATGGCGGGCAAGTTCGACAAGCGCCACGTGGCTGGCTACATCATCGCCCAGTGCGTGGGCGCCATCCTCGCCGCGGGCGTGGTGCTGCTCATCGCGAAGGGCGCGCCGGGGGGCTACTCGGCGGGCGCGGAGGGGCTGGGCAGCAACGGCTACGGGGTGGCGTCGCCGGAGGGGTATGGCGGCGGGGCGGCCTTCCTCACCGAGGTGGCGCTCACCTTCCTGCTGGTGCTGACGGTGCTGGGGGCCACGGACTCGCGCGCGCCGGTGGGCTTCGCGGGCCTGGCCATTGGCCTGGTGCTGACGCTCATCCACCTGGTGGGCATCCCCATCACCAACACGTCGGTGAACCCGGCGCGCAGCCTGGGCCCGGCGCTCTTCGCCGGGGGCGCGGCCCTGCGCCAGCTGTGGCTGTTCATCATCGCGCCGCTGTTGGGCGCGGGCTTCGCGTCCGCGGTGTACCGGCTGGTGGCCCGCCCGGCGGTGCAGATCTCCGCCGCGCGCGCGGAGCAGGCGACGGACGAGGAGCGCCGCGAGCGCGTCGTGGGCCGGCGCGACGTGGAGCGACCTGTTTAAACACGAAGGCCGTGCCTCGCTCGTCGCGGGGCACGGCCTGGGGGGGAGCAGGGGCGGGGAGGGCCTAGAAGGCGGCGTCGAAGACGACGTCGTTGGCGGCGCCCACGCCCACGGCCACCTGGTAGGAGGACACGCGGCGCTCGAAGAAGTTGGTGAGCTCCTGCACGTCCTGCAGGTCCATGAAGTGCAGCGGGTTCTTGGTGTGGAAGACGGGCGCGATGCCCAGCATCTGGAGGCGCTGGTCGGCCACGTACTCCAGGTAGCCGCGCATGTCCTGCACGGAGAGGCCGGCGACGCCGCCGCTCAGGAGGTCCTGGGCGAACTGCGTCTCGCACTCCACCGCGTCGCGCATCATCTGCACCACGTCCCGCTCCAGGCTCGCGTCGAAGAGGTCCGGCTCCTCCTTGCGCGCGGTCTTGATGGCCTCGAAGGCGAAGGCCATGTGGGCGGACTCGTCGCGGAACACCCAGTTGGTGCCCGCGGCCAGGCCGTTGAGCAGCCCCTTGCTGCGCAGGAAGTACACGTAGGCGAAGGCCGCGAAGAAGAAGAGGCCCTCGATGCAGCCCGCGAAGCAGATGAGGTTCAGCAGGAACTGGCGGCGGTCCGACTTGGAGCGGACCTGATCCAGCGCCTGGATGCTGTCCATCCACTTCATGCAGAAGCGCGCCTTGCGCTGGATGGACGGGATGTTGTCCACCGCCGCGAAGGCCTTGGCGCGCTCCGCCGGGTCCGGCACGTAGGTGTCCAGCAGCGTCAGGTAGAACTGGACGTGCAGGGCCTCCTCGTAGAGCTGGCGCGACAGGTACATGCGCGCTTCCGGCGCGTTCAGGTGCTTGTAGAGGTTGAGCACCAGGTTGTTGCCGACGATGGAGTCCCCCGTGGCGAAGAAGGCCACCAGCCGGTGGATGAGGTGACGCTCCGCGTCCGTCATCTTCGAGCGCAGGTCCACCAGGTCCGTGGAGAAGTCCACCTCCTCCACCGTCCAGGTGTTCTTGATGGCGTTGCGGTACATCTCGAAGAAGACGGGATACGCCATGGGGCGCAGCGTCAGGTTCATTCCCGGATCGAGCAGCATTGCTTCGGCACTCCCTTACGAAGGACGGGTGGGGCGTCAGACGGCCAGGGTCACTGGCACGCCTCGCACGCCTCGGGGTTCTCCAGCGAGCACGCCACCGCCTCCGCCTCCGCGGTCACCGTCTGCGGCGCGGGCGTGGGGGCGGCCGTCATCGTCGGGCCGCCCTGGCCCACGGTGGCCTTGGCGATGCGGGTGGCCGGGCGCGAGCGCAGGTAGTACGTCGTCTTGAGCCCCTTCTGCCACGCGTAGAAGTACATCGAGGACAGCTTCCCGATGTTGGGCGTCTCCACGAAGAGGTTGAGCGACTGGCTCTGGTCGATGAAGGCGCCGCGGTCCGCGCCCATGTCCAGCAGCGAGCGCATGGGGATCTCCCACGCGGTGCGGTAGATGGCGCGCAGCTCCTCCGGCAGCTCCGTGAGGTCCTGCACGCTGCCCTCGGCCAGCTTGATGCGGTTGCGGGTGTTCTCGTTCCACAGGCCCAGCTGCTGCAGGTCGCGCACCAGGTAGCGGTTCACCTGGAGGAAGTCACCGGACAGCGTCTCGCGCTTGAAGAGGTTGGACACCTGCGGCTCGATGCACACGTAGCAGCCGGCGATGGACGCGATGGTGGCCGTGGGCGCGATGGCGATCATCAGCGAGTTGCGCAGGCCCACCTTCATGATGCGCGAGCGCAGCGCGTCCCAGCGCAGCGTGTCCTCCGGCACGACGCCCCAGCTGTCGAACTGGAGCTCGCCCTTGGCCGCGCGCGTCTCCGGGAAGGCCGGGTGCGCGCCGAGCTGCTCCGCCAGGTCGGAGGAGGTGACGAGCGCCGCGTAGTAGATCTCCTCGGAGATCTTCCGGGACAGGGCGCGGGCCTCGGCCGAGTCGAAGGGCAGGCGCAGCTGGAAGAAGACGTCCTGGAGGCCCATCAGGCCCAGGCCCACCGGGCGCCAGCGGCGGTTTGAGTCCGCGGCGGTGGGGATGGGGTAGTAGTTGAGGTCGATGACGCGGTCCAGCTGCTTGAGCGCGAGCATCGCGTTGGAGCGCAGGAGGTCGAAGTCGAACTTCCCGTCCTTCACCATCCGGCCCAGGTTGAGCGAGCCCAGGTTGCACACCGCCGTCTCGCCCTGGCTCGTGACCTCCAGGATCTCGGTGCACAGGTTGGACAGGTGGATGACGTTGCCGGGCTGGCCGGTCTGGTTGCTCTTGCGGTTGGAGATGTCCTTGAAGGTCATCCAGCCGTTGCCCGTCTGGGCCAGCACCTTCATCATCCGCGCGTACAGGTCGCGCGCCTTCACCTTGCGCACGGCCTGGCCCTGCGCCTCGGCCTCCACGTAGGCCTTCTCGAAGGCGTCACCGAAGAGGTCGGTGAGGTGGGGGACGGTCTTCGGGTCGAAGAGGCTCCACTCCTGGTCCGCCTCCACGCGGCGCATGAAGAGGTCCGGCACCCAGTTGGCCAGGTTGAGGTTGTGCGCGCGGCGGGCCTCGTCGCCGGTGTTGTCGCGCAGCTCGAGGAAGTCCTCGATGTCCGCGTGCCACGTCTCCAGGTACACGCAGCACGCGCCCTTGCGCTTGCCGCCCTGGTTCACCGCCGCGACGGACGCGTCCAGCGTCTTGAGCCACGGGACGATGCCGTTGGAGTGGCCGTTGGTGGACTTGATGAGCGAGCCGCGCGCGCGCACGCGGTGGTACGCCACGCCGATGCCGCCGGAGAACTTCGACAGCATCGCGATGTCCGAGTACTTCTTGTAGATGGCGTCCAGCTCGTCCGCCGGCGAGTCCAGGAGGAAGCAGCTGGAGAGCTGCTCGTGGCGCGTGCCGGAGTTGAACAGGGTGGGGGAGGACGGCAGGTACTCCAGCGAGCTGAACAGGCGGTAGAGCTCGATGGCCTCGCGCGCGTTGTCGCCGGACAGGGCGCACGCCACGCGCAGGAAGAAGTCCTGCGGCGTCTCGATCACCTCGCGCGTCTGCGGGTTCTTGAGCAGGTAGCGGTCGTAGACGGTGCGCAGGCCGAAGTACTCGAACAGGTCGTTGCGGACCGGGTCGATGGCGGCGTTGAGCTTGCGCGCGTTGGCCTGGACGAAGGTGAGCAGGCGGTCCGCGATGAGGCCGTGCTTGTGGCCGGCGGCGACGGACTGGCTGAAGGACTGGATGTCCTGGTTGCTGACCTCCTTCTGGATGAAGGTGGACAGCAGGCGCGCGGAGAGCCGGGCGTACTCGGGCTCCTCCACGATGAGCGCCGCGGCGGTCTGGATGGACAGGCTGTCCAGCTCCCGCGTGGTGGCGCCGTCATACAGGCCGCTGATGGTCTTGGTGGCCACGCGCATCACGTCCACGCGCGACAGGCCCACGCACGACTTGCCCACCGCGCGGACGATCTTGTTGAGGTCCACCGGCTCCGCCGTGCCGTTGCGCTTCTTCACCCGCATCGCGGTGGTGAAGTCGCCGGGCGCCGACGGGGCCTGCGTGGCGGGCGCCACGGTGGCGGAGTCAGGAGGCGGCGAGGCGACGGCGTTCGGCTTCAGGGGCGTCTGGACGGTCACGGGCGTCTCACTTCCAGGGCAAGGCAAGGCGGAGCCACCAGGGCGGATCGACCCCGTGGTGATGACTCCGGAGATGGCTGGGAGGGCTACTTCCGATCAGAACCCGCTGGCTTGGTGACAGCGACCCGACATGTGGCGAACTGTCTGGCGGATGTGTGTGTCGATCAAGAAAACCACACCGGCCTCCGGGTTCCGTGGGCGTGCCCCCGAGGTGGCGGGCGAGCAACAGAGGAGACCCAAGCTATGGGGGGTCATCCGGTGTGTCAACGCAAGATCCTGTGTAAACCTCCCGGAGGGTCGGATCGATCATTGCAATCTATGATCACTCACCGACGCGCTCCGGGCCGTCCTCCGCACGACATTTACAGGCGCGCAAAGGCCGGTTGGGAC
>JAFADT010000811.1 GCA_023424585.1 Pseudomonadota bacterium | reverse complement strand
AAGAGCGCGGGCAGCGACGCCTCGCGCGGATAGTCGCCGTGGGTGTCGTTCCAGGTGAACAGCAGCCGGTGGCGCTCCTCGTCGGTGAGCAGCGGGAGCCTGGCCACGGGCTCGTCCAGCCGCGCGGCGGCGGCCGCGAGCAGGCGCGTGTAGTGCTCGGCCATGCGCGCGACGGTCGCTTCCTCGAAGAGCGCGGTGTTGTACTCCCAGGTGAGGTCCAGGCCCTCGGCCGAGGGCTGGGCGAAGAGGGTGAGGTCGAACTTCGCCATCCCCGTCTCGACGTCCAGCGGCGTCACCGACACGTCCGGCAGGGCGCCCGCGGCGGGACCTCCGGCGTTCTGGAGCACGAACATCACCTGGAACAGCGGCGCGCGGCTGGGGTCGCGCTCGGACTGGAGCACACGCACCAACTGCTCGAAGGGCATGTCCTGGTGGGCGAAGGACTCCAGCGTGAGGTCGCGCACGCGCCCCACGAGCTCGCGGAAGCTCGTGCCCGGGGGCGCGGTGATGCGCAGGGGCACCGTGTTGATGAAGAAGCCGACCAGCCCCTCCAGCTCCTGGCGCTCGCGGCCCGCGAGGGGCGCCCCGATGACGACGTCGTCCTGGCCGCTGTAGCGGGCGAGCAGGGCGTGGAAGCCCGCCAGGAGCAGCATGAAGGGGGTGGCGCCCTCCTGCTGGGCCAGCGCCTCCAGGGCCCTCGACAGCGCGGGGGAGGCCCTCCGGGACAGGTGCGCGCCCTCGAAGGTCTGCACCGCCGGGCGCGGCCGGTCCGTGGGCAGGTCGAGGAAGGCCGGCGCGTCCTGGAGCCGGTCCTTCCACCACCCGAGCCGGGCCTCCAGCGCCGCGCCGGCCCACTCCCGCCGCTGCCAGCGCGCGAAGTCCGCGGGCTGGAGGGGCAGGGGCGGGAGCGCCGCCGCGGCGCCGCCGGTGGCCTCGCGGTAGAGCGCCGTCAGCTCGCGCTCGAACACGCCGAGGGACCAGCCGTCGCAGATGATGTGGTGGAACGTGACGAGCAGGGCGTGCTCTCCGTCCCGCACGTGCACCAGCGTCGCGCGCACGAGCGGCCCCCGCGCCAGGTCGAAGGGACGACGCACCTCCGCCTCCGCGCGCCGCGACAGCTCGGCCTCCGAGGACACGCGCTCGCGCCGCAGCGGCACGTCCAGCGCCGGGGCGATGCGCTGCGCCGGCTGCCCCTGGTGCTCCACGAAGGTGGTGCGCAGCGCCTCGTGACGCTGGACGAGCGCCTGGAGGCTCCGCTCCAACGCGCCGTCATCCAGCGGCCCGCTCCAGCGCGTGAACCAGGGCAGGTTGTACGAGAACCCGTCCGGATCCATCCGGGTGAGGAACCACAGCCGCGCCTGCGCCGAGGACAGCGGCGGCACCTCGTCGCGCGGGCGCGGCGCGAGCGCCGGCTCCTGCCCGTCCGCCTTCGTCGTCAGCGAGGCCAGGTGGGCGGCCAGCTCCTCCACGGTGGGGTGCTCGAACAGGGCGCGGACGGGCAGCTCCACCCGGAGCCGGTCGCGCAGCCGCGCGGTGACCTGGGTCGCCAGCAGGGAGTGGCCGCCCCGCTCGAAGAAGTGGTCGTGCGCGCCCACGCGCGGCAGGCGCAGGAGCGCGGCGAAGACCTCCGCCACCTCCGTCTCCAGGGGCGTGCGCGGGGCCACGAAGGCCTGGGCCGCGTCCGCGTCGTCGTCCGGAGCGGGCAGGGCGCGCCGGTCCAGCTTGCCGCTGGGGGTGAGGGGGAACGCCTCCAGCAGCACGAAGGCCGCGGGCACCATGTACTCCGGCAGCCGGTCGCGGAGCGTCGCCTTGAGCCCGCCCGCGTCCACGTCCGCGCCGGGCTGGGGCACCACGTAGGCCACCAGGTGCTTGCCGCGCGCCGCGTCCTCCCGCGCGACCACCGCGACGTCCTTCACGCCCGGCAGCTTCGCCACCGCCGCCTCCACTTCCGGCAGCTCGATGCGGTAGCCGCGGAGCTTCACCTGCGCGTCGCGCCGCCCCAGGAACTCCAGCGTCCCGTCCGCCAGGTACCGCGCGAAGTCGCCCGTGCGGTACATCCGCGCGCCCGGCCGCGGACTCAGCGGATCCGGCAGGAAGCGCTCCGCAGTGAGGTCCGGCCGGTGCAGGTAGCCGCGCGCCAGCCCCGCGCCGCCGATGTAGAGCTCACCCGCGACGCCCACGGGCACCGGCTCCCACCGGGCATCCAGCAGGTACGTGCGCGCGTTGGTGATGGTGCGGCCGATGGGCGGCAGGTCCGGCCACGCGTCCGGGTCCCCCTTCAGCGCGTGGGCCGAGGCCGCGTGCGTCTCCGTGGGGCCGTAGTGGTTGTCCAGCACGCACCCGTCCAGCGCGTGGAGCAGCCGCCGCAGCGCGGGCGTCATCCGGAGCTGCTCGCCCGCGGTGTTGATCTCCTGGAGCGACGTGGGCAGCAGCCCCTCCGCGTCCGCCACCTCCGCCAGGTGCTGCAAGGCGACGAAGGGGAGGAAGATGCGCTCCACGCCCTGGTCCCGCATCAACGTGAGCAGGGCCCGGCCGTCACGCCGGGTGTCCTCCGACACGAGCACCAGCTCCCCGCCCGCGGCGAACGTGGGCAGCATCTCCTGGAAGCACACGTCGAAGCTCAGCGCGGAGAACTGGAGCGTGCGTCCCCGGGGCGCGGCGGAGCGGCGCACCTGCCACTGGATGAGGTTGAAGAGGGGGCGGTGCGGCATCGCCACGCCCTTGGGCACGCCCGTGGAGCCGGACGTGAAGATGACGTAGGCCAGCGTGTCCGGTCCGCCCGCGGGCTCCGGCGCGGTGTCCGGCGTGGACAGGTCGTCCTCCAGGAACAGCCGCTCCGCGCCGCCCTCCGGCAGCCCCGACGCCAGGGAGCGCCGCGTGACGAGCACCTTCGCGCGCGACGTCTCCAGCATCAGCGCCAGCCGCTCCGGCGGATAGGCTGGATCCAGCGGGCAGTAGGCCGCCCCCGCCTTGAGGATGCCCAGCATGCCCACCGCCAGCTCCAGCGAGCGGTCCACGCACAGCCCCACCGCCGTGTCCGGCGTCACGCCGCGCTGGCGCAGCGCGTGGGCCACGCGGTTGGCGCGCCGGTCCAGCTCCGCGTAGGTGAGGCGCTCCTCTCCGAAGCGCACCGCGATGGCGTCCGGGCTCCTGCGCACGCTCGCCTCGAAGAGCGCGTGCACGCCAGGGTGCACCGGCACGTCCGCGCCGGTGTCGTTCCAGTCCACCACCGCGCGCTCCCGCTCGCGCGCGGTCAGCAGCGGCAGCGCGGACACCGGGGCCGCGGGCCGCGCGACGGCGCCCTCCAGCAGGCGCGCGTAGTGCGCGGCCATGCGGGCCACCGTCGCCTCGTCGAAGAGGTCGGCGTTGTACTCCCAGCGCGCCTCCAGGCCGCTGGGGTCGTCGTAGAGGAAGAGGGTGAGGTCGAAGCGCGCGACGCCGGGCTCGAAGTCCAGCTCCGTCACGGTGAGGCCGGGCCACTTCAGCGCGGCCCACGGCGAGCTCACGTGCACGAACATCACCTGGAACAGCGGCGAACGGCTGGGGTCGCGCTGGGGCACCAGCAGGTCCACCAGCTGCTCGAAGGGCATGTCCGGGTGCGCGTACGCGCCCAGGCACACGTCGCGCACGCGGCCCAGGAGCGCGAGGAACGTCGGGTCGCCGGACGTGTCCAGCCGCAGCGCCAGCGTGTTGGCGAAGAAGCCGATGAGCCGCTCCACCTCCCGCCGCCCGCGCCCCGCCACGGGCGTGCCCACCACCAGGTCCTCCTGGCCGCTGTAGCGGGACAGCAGCACCTGGAACGCCGCCAGCAGCGCCATGTACGGCGTGACGGCCGCCTTGCGGCTCAGCTCGCGGATGCCCGTGGCCAGGGTCGGTGGCATGGGCAGGCGGTGCACCGCGCCCCGGGACGTCTGCCGCGGCGGGCGAGGCCGGTCCGTGGGCAGCTCCAGCGCGGGCGGCGCCCCCTCAAGCCGCGCCTTCCACCACGCGCGCTCGGCCTCCAGGAGGTCGCCCGTGAGCGCCTGCCGCTGCCAGTGCGCGAAGTCCGCGTACTGCGCCGGAAGCTCCGGCACCCGGGGCGCCTCGTCCCGCGTGAAGGCGGTGTAGAGCGCGCTCAGCTCACTGGCCATCCACCCCAGCGACACCGCGTCGCAGACGATGTGGTGCGTGACGAAGAGCAGCGCGTGCTCGTCCGGAGACAGCCGCACCAGCGTGGCCCGCACC
>JAFADT010000786.1 GCA_023424585.1 Pseudomonadota bacterium | reverse complement strand
CCCCACGGCCGCGCCGCGCGGGGACGCGACGCCCGCGAGTCCACCCAGGCCTGCGCCTGAGGCGCCAGCCGAGCAGAGGCCCGAGCCGCCGAAGCCGCCCGCTGGAGTGGACTCCGCGCTGGAGGCGGCGCGTGCGCGGGCACGACGTCGAACGGGTCGCCAGGGTCACGACTGAAGGGAAGGGGCCTGAAGCCGGGCGGGGTTTCGCGGTATGACGTCGCCGATGACGGAGTCCCGGGCCTGGCGGTGGGGGCTGGGTGTCGTCCTGGGCGTGCTCGCGCTCCAGGCCGCGCGCCTCGCGCTGCACAAGGCGTTCAGCATCGACGAGTTCCAGTACGCCCACGCCGCGTGGCTCCTGGCCCACGGCCAGGTGCCGTACCGCGACTTCTTCGAGGTGCACTTCCCCCTCGTGTACCAATTGCTGGCGCCGCTGTTCTGGCTGCTCGGGGATGATCCGCGCAACGTGCTCGCCCTCCGCGCGGCGATGCTCGCGCCGCTCGCGGGGACGTGCGTCTCCGTGTTCCTGCTCAACCGGCGGGAGGGACGCAGCGCCGCGCTCCTGGCCCCGGTCCTGTTGCTCTGCTCGCCGGGCTTCCTGCACTTCGCCACCGAGGTGCGCCCGGATGCCCTCACCGCTGCGCTCTTCCTGGGCGCGCTCGCGGCGCTGGCCGTGCAACCCGGCTCCGCCCGTTCGTCGTTCCTGGCGGGGGCTCTGCTCGTCGCCTCCGCCTGGGGCTCCCAGAAAGCAATCTTCTTCGGTGGGCTCGTCACCGCGGTGCTCCTGGTGGACCTCCTGCTTCGTCGGAGCGCTCCTCCCGCGCTCGTCGCCGCGCCTCGCGCCTTCTTCGCGGGCATCGCCTCCGCGACGGGCGTGGTGGCCGCGTACCTCACGGTGACGGGCTCATGGAGCGCCTGGTGGCGGTGGTGCTTCGTCTGGGCCTCGGAGCATCAGCGCCACTACCCAGGCTTCTCGTGGCGCGAATACCTGGTGCCTGCCCTGGGGGAGCAGCCCGCGTTCTTCCTCCTCGCCGCCGTGGGCCTCGTCGCCACGTGCCGGCGGCTGCCGAGGCATTCGCGCACGCCCGACCTGCTCTTGGTCGTGGCCGTGCCCGCGACGTTCGGCGCCTATGCGCTCCAGCGCGCTCCGTTCCCCTACAGCCTCCTGCCCTTCATGGCCGTGCTCGCGCCGTTCGCCGCGCGCGGCGTGCTCTGGGTGCTCACGACGCTCCGCGCTCCTGTCGGGCGCACCGTGGGGCTGGCCGGACTGTGCGGTCTGCTCGCTGTTCAGGTCGCGCAGGTGGAGCTGCTCCTGGACGGAGGTGGCAATGCGCGGCAGCGCGAGGTGCTCGCTCGCATCGCGGTGCTCACGGGGCCGGAGGACGTCGTCTACGACAACTCCGGCGGCTCCGTGAGCCGGCCGCACGCGCACTTCTACTTCTACACGGACGCGTATCTGCGCGGTTCGCTGGCGGGCCTGTTGTCCGACGAGATGCCGCGGGTGCTCGTGGAGCGGGGCTGCGTGCTGCGCGTGGATGACCTGCGCACCTCCGGCCTTCCTGTGGCGCTGCGCCGCTTCCTCGACGCGCACTACCAGCCCCGTGACGGGGACCTGTACCTGTGGGGGCAGCGCTACCGCGTGCCCGGGGACTCCGGAGTCCTGGAGGACCACTTCCTCGCGGTGAGGACCGACCGCTACTTCGTCCAGCCCGCGAGCGCGCTCGACACCGGCGCGCTGTTCATCGATGGCGAGCGCGTCACCACGCCTGAGTTCACGCTGTCCCGAGGCGAGCACTCGCTCCGCTATGAAGGGCGCGCGGACGCCTTCCAGCTCCTGTGGCTTCCCCGCGATTCGAAGCGCTGGACGCCACGGCCCGGGGCCCCGTCCGTGTACTCGCGCCTGTTCTGACCACACACCAAGAGCAGGCGAGCCTCCCGCCCTTCACGGAGCGCAAGTTGGAGGAGGGACATGGGGCGCGGCAGTCGCTCGTTCGAGCCAGCGCTGCCGCGCTCCCGCGCGCGGATGACCCTGGGAGCCGCTGGACGGAGCGGCTCAGCTCTTCACGCACGCGGCCTGGCCGCCCGCGTCCTTGTAGTCCTTCACGCGCTTCACCAGGTTGCCGCCGTCCGTCTCCGGCGTGGTCTGCTCGTTGTTGCCCGCGCCGAAGAGCATGCCCACGCCGCCCGCGGCGGCCACCTCCCCCGGGTGGGTGAGGAAGTAGTCCACGCGGTTGTCGCGCCACTGCGTGCCGCGGTTCGGCAGGCTCATGTTGCCCACCGGCAGCTGCCACCAGATGTGCGGCTTGTTCATCCGCGCGGTCACGGCCTTGGCCCAGGTGAACGCCTGGTGGAAGTGCGGCAGCGTGTGGTTCTCCGGATCCCACCAGACCGCGCTGCCCGTCGTCTTCTCGTACCAGCCCGCGTCGCGGTCGGACGCCTCCACCGTGACGAAGTCCGTGTCACCCGCGCCCACGGAGAGGAGGAAGTCCGCGACCTTGTTCGCCTCGCCCGCCACGTCGAAGGACGCGTCCGTGTTGCCCGACACGTCCGTCTTCGTCGCCCACGCGCTCGCGTGCAGGCCCACCTTCGCGTTGGGCGCGTACTTGCGCACCATGGCGATCATGCACCTGCCCAGGCCCGCGGCGTTGTTCTCCTGGCTGCCGCAGTCCGTGGGGTTCGCCGCCTTCACCGCCACCGGCGTGGACTGCGCCTTGCCGTCCTTGGGGAAGAACTGGAGGTAGGCCCACATGTCCGGCTCGATTTGCAGCAGCACCTTCTCCTGGCCCACCTGCTTCAGCAGGAACCGCCAGTCCGCCAGGTAGCGCCCCAGGAACGCCGCGTCGTTGAGCGCCTTCAGCTGCTCCTCGCCCTCGGTGTAGCCGCTGGCCTGGAACGCCTCGTAGTAGGTGATGAAGGGGAGCTGCCCGTTCGCCTGCGCGGCCCGGATGAAGTCGCGCACGTAGGCGCCGGGTGGATCCTGGTCGTACTGCCAGCAGCCCCACCACCCGCAGCCGACGCTGTTGGAGCACGACACGCCGTCGGACGTGCACCCGGACGCGCACGAGCTGCACGCGTCCTTCGAGTCGAACAGGCCCGCCGCGATGTAGAGGTAGCGCACGTCGAAGGGCGCGGCCTTCGCGGTGTCGTCCTCCATCTGCGCGCCCACCAGCACCGTGCTCTTGCCCAGCGTGGCGAGGAACGTCGCGCCCAGGCACTCCGAGCCGTCGCCCGGCGTCACCCCGGGCCCGTCCGTGCCCGGCCCGGGCTCTCCACCGGGTTCACTCGAATCCGAACAGCCCGCCACGGCCAGCAGGCCCGCGGCGAGGAACGGCCAGCACTTCCGACGAAACAGGGCAGGGGTCCGCATGATGTCCAGAACTCTACTCCGCCCCGCTTCCTCCCCGCTGAGGGCTTAATCACAGGTTCCAGGAAGGTCTTGAGTCATGCTCACCCCACCGGCTAACAGCCGGGCTCCCTTCCCCCGAGGTGTGCGAGATGAAGCTTCAATGGTGTGTGCTGTTGGTACCGGCGCTGCTGGCGTCCGGCTGCGGTCCCCTGGATGAGCGCCCCGCCGAGCCCGTCATCGACGAGCTGACCGGGCAGGTGCTCCAGGAGGCGACGACGAAGTACGACATGCACCGCCTGCTGGAGGACTCGGACGTCACGGGTGGGGCGGGCATCACGCCGGCCCAGGTTCAGGCGTTCCTCCAGCAGCAGGGCTCGTACCTGGCGGGCTACACGGACCCGGCCTACGGCAAGACGGCGGCGACGCTCATCGTGGAGCGCTCACGCGCGTCCAACATCAGCCCGCTCTACATGCTGGCGCGCATCCAGGGTGAGTCCAGCCTCATCCAGAGCGGCACGTCCACCAACCTGAGCAAGGCCACGGGCTGTGGCTGTCCGGACGGCAGCGGCTGTGACGCGCAATACGTGGGCTTCGGCAAGCAGGTGGAGTGCGCGGCGAAGAAGATGCGCGGCTACCTCGCCGACCTGGAGGCGGGCCGCGCCACCATCTCCGGCTGGAAGGTGGGGGTGACCAAGGCCACGTCGGACCCGTGCACGGTGACGCCGGTGAACAACGCCACCGCGGCGCTCTACACGTACACGCCCTGGGTGGGCGCGTACGCCGTCCAGTGCGGCCGCGCCACGGTGGGCGGCTCGTCGCTGATGGCCTCCATCTACAACCGCTACAAGACGGCCTACGCGTGGACGCTCACCACCGAGGAGGGCTGCTACTCCGGCACGGTGGACGCCACGGTGCCGGAGGGCTCGTGCGTGCAGAGCGCGTCGGACGCGCTGTGGCGGCAGTGCTCGCAGGGCGTCTTCATTGGCGGCACCGCCGCGAAGCCGTCCCACTGCAATGTGTCCTTCCCATACTGCGCCTCCGCGCGCCTGGGCCGGAGCGTGGCCGTGCGCACCTGCGTGCAGGTGAGCGGCGCGCTCTGGCAGCAGTGCGGCGCGGAGGGGACGTGGCGGGACGCGCCGGGCGCGGGCTCCACGGGCGTGGGCCCCCTGGGCGCCTGCTCCGCGACGTACTCGCTGTAGGGCGGCACCGCCGCCCGGATGGAGGCGCATCACGTCCGGGCGGTCAGTACTCCTTGGTCCAGATGAGGTCCAGGCCGCCGGAGCGCGCGTCGCCGTACATGCCCTCCAGGCTCCAGCGCGGGCTGAAGAGGTACTGGAAGCGCACGGCGTTGGCGTTCTCGCCCCGCTGGAGGTTGGCGCCCACGCGGCCGGTGTAGCCCACGTAGATTTTATCCGTCACGTACGTGCCCACCTCCAGCTTGGT
>JAFADT010000775.1 GCA_023424585.1 Pseudomonadota bacterium | reverse complement strand
GCTCGAAGGAGGACAGGCTGTCGGGAGCGGGCGCGGCGGATGGGCCGCTGGACTGGCCATCCACGCCCGGTGACGGGCGGACCGCCCGCGCGAGCGGCGCGGGCCCGCTGAAGCGCGTCAGCGAGTTGGCTCCGGACACCATCCCGTCCCCCGGACGTTCGACTCCACGGGGCAGGACGGACAGGACAGGCGCGGGCTCGCGCGTGTCGGGCGTTTCAGGGGGAAGCGGCGGTGACTGCCGGTCCAGTGCGGATGCGAGCATGGCGCCGGGGACTGCAAGGTCCCGGCCGTCGCGCCATGCCCGCGGGCCGCTACGGCGCGCTCAGCGACAGCAGCTTGCCGGTGGGGACCGTGCGGTGGTCCTTGATGTGGTTCCACTTCATGATGTCCTCGACGGACACGTTGTAGCGCTGCGACACCGACCAGAGCGTCTCGCCCTCGGCCAGCGTGTGCACCTTGCCCTTGGGGCCCACGGGCGCCTGGCCCGCGACGGCGTTGGCCACCACGATGGTGCCGCCGCGCTCCTCCACCTTCGCCGGCGCCGCGCCCTTGGAGTCCGGCGGCCACACGGCGAGCAGCGTGCCCACCGACAGCGTGCGGTTGCGGCGGGGCAGGTTGTTCCACTTCTTCAGGTCGTCCACCGACACCTGGAAGCGGTTGGCGATGAGCCACAGGCTGTCGCCCTCCTGCACGCCGTAGGTGATGCGCGTCTTGCCATCCACCTTCTCCGTCTTCACCGGGCCCGCCGCCACGGGGCCGCGGGGCGTGCCCGCCGGGATCTCGTCCTCCGGCCGCGTCGCCACCACGCCGCTGCGCCGCGCCTGCGCCACCTTCGACGCCAGCGCGCCGCCGACGCCCGCGTCGCCGCTGCCACCCCGGCCGTTCGCCGGCACCGGAATCACCAGCTCCGCGCGCCCCTTCAGCACCCGCGCGCTCTTCAGCCGGTTCATCTGGAGGATGGCCTCCGGCGCCGTGCCGTACTTCTGGGCGATCTGCGACAGCGTGTCGCCCTTCTTCACCGTGTGCACCCGGAACGTCAGCCGGTCCGCCGGCGACAGCTTCGCCAGGTTCTCCGCGAAGCGCGTCGTGGTGCCGCGCGGCAGCTTCAGCACGTAGGGCTTCGAGGCCGTCGCCGGGGGCGTGCACCAGCGCCGCAGCTCCGGGTTCAGCTCCTGCACGTCCGCCACGCTCACCCCGGCCGCGCGCGCCACCACGTCCAGGTCCGTCGCGTCCGTGAGCTTCACCTCGTCGTATTCCAGCGTGGACTCGTACTGGAACTCCTCCTCGGAGAAGCCGAACGCGGTGGGGTTCTTCGCCACCAGCGCCGCGGCGATGAGCTTGGGCACGTAGTGCTTCGTCTCCTTCGCCAGCCCGCGCTCCTCCGCCAGCACCCAGAAGTCGTTCGTCCCGTAGCGCTCCACCATCTTGCGCACCCGGTACGAGCCCGTGTTGTAGCCCGCCCACGCCAGGTACCAGTGGCCCAGCTCGCCGTAGAGGTCCTTCAGGTACGCCGCCGCCGCCTGCGTGGCCTTGATGGGGTCGCGCCGCTCGTCCACCCAGAAGTCCTGCTTGAGGCCGTACTGCTTGCCCGTGCTGGAGATGAACTGCCACGGCCCCGCCGCGTGCGCCCACGAGTACGCGTTCGCGGAGAAGCCGCTCTCGATCATCGCCAGGTACACCGTGTCCCGGGGCAGGCCCTTCGCCTCCAGGATGGGCTGCATCACCGGCAGGTAGCGCGTGGAGCGCGCCATCCACTTGCGGAACCACTTGCGGCCGGGGCCCTGGAAGAACTGGATGTACTCGGCCACCAGCGGCTGCATGTCCACCGGGATGTCGTAGCGGTCCTTCACCTGCGAAATGTCGAAGCTCGCCAGGTCCGTGATGCGCGCCAGCGGCGGAGCCGTGTCGTCCTCGCGGAAGGTGGGCTCCTCCAGCGCGTCCAACATTCGCAGCCGCAACGGGTTGGTCAGGCCCAGCCGCCGCAGCGACTGCATCATCTCCGCGTTCGGCTTCGCCTCCGGGTCCAGCGTCGCGCCCTCCAGCGCGCGCAGCTCCTCCAACTCGGCGGACTCGGACTCCACCTCCTCCGTCTCCTCGCCTTCCTCCATGGGAGAGGGCGCCGTGGCCAGGTGGCCATCCGCCGCCAGCGTGGGGCCTTCCTTGGGGGCCACCGCATGCACGCCAGGCGGCGGCACCGGTGACGGCGCCGCGCCCTGCGAGGAGGGAACCGAGGCCAGGGCAAGCAGGAGGAATGGAAGATGCGGCATGGGAACGCCAGGCGAGGTCGCCCAGAAGCAGGCGAAGGCCGCAGTATTCGCCAGCTTTCTTGACAGTCAAACAACAAGTCGCCGGGTGTGCCCCCCGGAAGGACCCCCCGTGGGGGCGAGCGACCCTATCTCGCCGGGGGCTCTCCTGCCTGGCCGCTCTTCCCCGTTCCGCCATGGCCGGGGCCGAGGATGCGCGGCAGGTAGGTGGCGAAGTCGAAGTGCGGCGAGTTCTCCGCGTTGTGGCAGGTGACGCAGACGGCCTGCCCCGGCTTGCCCACGATGGTGGCGGGGCTCGGCGCGTCCACGTGCCGGGAGCCCGGGCCGGGGCAGCTCTCGCAGCCCACGGCCTCGCGGCCCGCGACCTTGTCCAGCCGGCACACGCCGCCGGGCTTCTGCCAGCCGGTGACG
>JAFADT010000773.1 GCA_023424585.1 Pseudomonadota bacterium | reverse complement strand
TCTCCGGGCTCCTGCGCGAGCCCTTCGCGCTGGACTACGCGCTGCGCTTCGACGCGCTGACGGTGGACGTGGCCGTGCGCAACGAGCCGCCCGCGGCGCTGCCCGCCACCGCGGGGGAGGGCGGGCCGGGGGACGCGTTGGCGCTCCCGCCGGGCGCGCTGGCGCACGGGCTGATGCCCTCCATCGTGGCGACGGTGCGGTGGGACGCGGCGGCGGACGCGCGGCTCGTCATGCGCGCCAGCGCCACGGGCTTCGCGTGCGAGGTGTCGGGCTCGGCGGGCTTCTCCAAGCGCATGCACTGGTCGGTGTTGGACCGCTCCGTGTGGACGCTGCTCTTCATGGCCGCGCAGTACCTGGAGCGCGGCGTGAAGGACCGGCTGAAGGACCTCTTGCGGGAGACGTTCCTGCTGGCGCCGCCGCGCTTCGATGAGGCGCTGGGCATGTTCGAGCGCATCGGCGCCATCCGCTACGCGATGGAGCAGCGCGGAGAGGAGCTGTTCCCCCTGGGCCTCATGGCGCTGCCCACGTGGATGCCGGGCTGGCTGCGAGCGCAGGTGGAGCGCGAGCCCGCGCCCCCGTCGCTGCTGCTCCGGCACGACGCGGTGCCCCAGGGCTTCCTCGCGCGCTTCGTGGCGCTGGCGGGGTTTGCTTCCGGCACGCTCACGGTGGACGTGACGGAGACGACGCCGCTGTCCCAGGGCGGCCGGCTGGGCTTCAGCGGCTTCCGCTTCGTGTTCGCGCGCCCGGATGGCTCGCCGGTGTCGCAGGAGCAGCTGGGCCATGGCCAGAAGCGGCTCCTGTCCTTCCTGTACTACCTGGACGTGCACCCGGGCTTCGTGGTCGCGGACGAGCTGGCGGACGGCCTGCATCCGGACCTGGTGCGAGCGTGCGTGCGGGACATGGGCGCGCGGCAGTCCTTCGTCACCAGCCAGAGCCCGCTGCTCCTGGAGCAGCTGGAGTTCGCCAACGCGGAGCAGGTGCGCACGTCGTTGATCCGCTGCGAGGTGGGGGGCGGCCCCGGCGGCTGGCGTTGGACCCAGCCCACGCCGGAGGAGGCCGCGCGGTGGTTCGACGCGTACCGCGCGGGCTCCGTGCCGCTGGGCGCGATGCTGCGCGCCCAGGGCTTCGGCTGAGCGTCAGGGCGCCGTCGACGCCTTGAAGAGGAAGGTGTCGTCGAAGCCTTGCGAGGTGTGGCAGCTCGGGCCCAGGCACAGGTCTCCGGAGAAGGAGCCGATTCCCGAGAACTCGCCCTGCTTGTTCACGGTCACGTCGGCGAAGGTCGGGCGCCCGGTCGACGTGTACGTGTTCCGCCACTGCTGCTGTCCCTGGAGGCGCTCCAGCCTCGCGGTGAACAGCGTGTAGCTGGGGCCCGTGTCGGGCGCCGTGGAGTGGCCGCCCACCACCACGCTGTCGTCCTCGGCCATGGCGACGGCGCTCACGACCTGCGGGTAGCTCCGCGCCCAGCGCTGCTCGCCGGCGCGGGTCCACGCGACGAGGAAGCCGCCGTTGCCCGCGGACGGATTCGGGACGCCCTGCCCCGCGAACGTGAAGGGGTCGTTGAACTGGCCGCCTGCCACCACGCGGTTGCCGTGGACGGCGACGCCCAGGGCGGCTCCCGTCGCGCCCGCCAGCGGCCGCGTCCACTCCACCGCGCCCGTGGGGCTCACCTTCCACAGCTCCGGATCGGGGTAGCGGATGCCGCCGAAGTAGAAGGCATCCGCCTCATCCACCGCGACGCTGGTCCCGGCGCTCAGGTCCCACTGCTCACGAAGGGTCCACTGCGCCGCGCCGGCGGCGCTGAACCGGGTGAGGAACGCGGTCTGGACGTCCGTCACCTGCGAGGAGTTGGAGCCCTGGCCGAAGTCCACCGTGCCGAAGGCGCTGCCCGTCATGGCGATGGCGTCCTGGGAGTCGGTGACCAGGTCCCGGGGCGAGATGTTGCCCGTGAAGTGCCGGGCCCACTGGAACTGCCCCGTCTTGCGCAGCTTCAGCAGGAAGGCCCCCGGGGGCTGGAGCCCCGCGCCCAGGTCGATGGACTCATTCGAGGTCCCCGCGACGAGGACGTTGCGCCCCCGGTCCACCGTGAGCGCCACCGCGTGGACGAAGTTCTGTCCGCCCGGGGGGAGCACGCCCTCGTAGGCGCGGGTCCACAGCAGCGCGCCGCCCGTCGTGTACTTCGCCACCGCGAAGCCGCTGCTGCCGGGGTTCCCCGAGCCCACCGGGCCCGCGCCCAGGTCCACGCTGCCCGTATAGAGGAACAGCGCCACGAGGTTGCCGTCGCGGTCGAAGGCCACCGCGTGGGCCGCGTCGGGGCGGCTGGAGCCCGGGAACTTCACCCAGAGCGGGGCTCCCGCCGCGAGCCCTGCCTCCTGCGTGGGTGTCTGCGATTGCGACCCGGTCATCTCCGACGGAGCGCACCCGGTGAGCGCCACCACCGCCATGACACTCCGGAGCCTCTGCCCGCTCATCATCATCCGCATGGGACCCTCGTCCTCCTGCTGCCTGGAAAGCCAGACAGCGATGACGAGGTAGGGCAGGGCCCGGCCCGGGGACACTGCCCCCGGGGGAGCGGGGTTCAAGTCTGAACGGCCCGCGCGAGGCGAGGCTCAGCGGCCGGAGAGCAGGTCCGTGCTGAAGGAGAAGCCGCCCAGCAGGTAGGGCATGGCGTTCACGCGGTTCTCGTGCTTGAGGTACCAGCCGGCGATGAGCAGCACGGTGGGCTTGCTCATGAGCCCGCCGGGCCTCGTGTCGAAGGCATACGCGACCAGCGGCCCCACGCGGAGGTGCTGGTTGGTGGGCAGCTTGCGTCCGGGCAGCGGCTCCACCGCGGTGGCGTCCTCGTCGTAGCGGGGCCACACCGCGGAGAGCCGGGCGCCCAGCGTCCACTTCCCGCCCAGCCAGAGCAGGTCCGTGTCGTTGGCGAGCACCCAGCCCTTGCCGGGCACCAGCGTGTCCAGCGTCGGGTCGTAGAACGTGCCGCGCGTCCCGCCGTCGTGGAGCGACACGTTCCAGTACTCGATGGCGAGCTTCGTGCGCAGCGCGATGGACTTCACCTTCGCCTGGAGCATGGGCTCCACGAAGAAGTGGTGCCCGGAGGTGCCGTAGGCGGCGTCGTTGGTCGCGCTGCGCAGGTCGTCGTCGTAGGGCTGGAACGCGTCCGGGTACGACTGGATGCTGCCGAAGGTCCCGAAGAACTGGACGTACTCGTAGCCGGCGCGGAGGTTGAGCACCGCCAGGGGCTGCACTTCCACCACGGGC
>JAFADT010000759.1 GCA_023424585.1 Pseudomonadota bacterium | reverse complement strand
GAGCAGCAGCCACCAGGTGGCCTTCTTCTCGCTCCAGGTGCCCTGCGGCGACGGCAGCGCGCGCTGCCACGACGGCAGGTAGAACCAGCGGGCCACGGGCTGCTTCTGATCCGCGGAGGCCCACTCGGCGCGCTCGCCGTCGGCGGCGGCCTCCTTGCGCGGGTCCACCCAGTGGCGCAGGCGCTCGAAGGGGGACGTGGGCAGCGCGATGCGGCGGCGCTTCTCCGCGCCACGGAACGCGTCCCAGTCCGCCTCCACGCCCTCCAGCCACAGCCGGCCCAGCGTGGCCAGCACGTGGTCCAGGTCCGCGACCTGCTCCTTCGGGTGGCGCAGCGAGTTGAGCAGCGCGTGCTTCGCGCCCTTGTCCGGGTGCTGCCGGGCCAGCGTGACGAGCGTGTTGCCCGGGCCCACCTCCAGCAGGATGGCGTCGGACTCCTTGAGCAGCTCCGCCACTCCGTCCGCGAAGCGCACCGCGCCGCGCAGGTGCTGCGCCCAGTAGTCGGGGCTCGTGGCCTGCTCGGCCGTCACCCAGGTGCCGGTGACGTTGGACAGGTAGGGCTTCGTGGGCGCCTTCCGGGCCACCTTGCGCACCGCCTCGCGGAAGGCGTCCAGGATGGGGTCCATCATCGCGGAGTGGAACGCGTGCGAGGTGTGCAGCCGCGACGAGGCCAGGCCCTGGAGCTTCAGCGTCTCCACGAACGCGTCCACCCGCGGCGTGGGGCCCGCGACCACGCAGGTGGCCGGGCTGTTCACCGCCGCGACGGACAGGCCCTCGGGCAGCATGGGCGTGACGTGCTCCTCCGGCAGGGACACCGCGAGCATGGCGCCCGCGGGCAGCGACTGCATCAGCCGGCCGCGCGCCGCCACCAGCGCCAGCGCGTCGTCCAGGCTGAACACGCCCGCGAGGCACGCGGCCACGTACTCGCCGATGCTGTGGCCCACCATCGCGTGCGGCGTCACGCCCCACGACTCCCAGAGCTTCGCAAGCGCGTACTCGATGACGAACAGCGCGGGCTGGGTGAGGCCCGTCTGCTTGAGGCGCTCGGACGCCAGCTCGCGAGCCTCCGCGGCCGGGTAGAGCACCGTGCGCAGGTCCAGGCCCAGGTGCGGCTTGAGCTTCTCCGCGCAGGTGTCCACCTGGGCGCGGAAGCCGCTCTCCGTCTCATACAGCTCGCGGCCCATGTCCACGTACTGCGAGCCCTGCCCGGAGAACATGAACATCACCGGCCGGCCGCTGTTCTCCGCGCTGCCGGAGAAGACGCGGCCCGGCGTGCGCTCCGCCAGCGCGGAGGCCAGCTCCGCGGTGGTGCGCGCCACCACCGCGCGGCGCTTGCCGAAGCGCTTGCGGCCCTGCTGGAGCGTGTGCGCCACGTCCGCCAGGTCCACGTCCGGGTTCTCGCGCAGGTGGGCGGCCAGCCGGTCCGTGGCGACCTCCAGCGAGCCCTCCGTCCGCGCCGACAGCAGCACCACCTGCGCGGGCAGGCGGGCCTTGTCGGTGGCGGGCAGCTCCGGCGCCTCCTCCAGGATGGCGTGCGCGTTGGTGCCGCCCATGCCCAGCGAGGTGATACCCGCGCGGCGCGGCGTCTCCCCGCGCGGGAAGTCGCGCAGCTCCGTGTTCACGTAGAACGGGCTGTTGGGGAAGTCGCACGCGGGGTTGGGCGTCTTGAAGTTGAGGCTGGGGGGGATCTGCTTGTGGTGCAGCGTGAGGGCCGCCTTGATGAAGCCCACCGCGCCCGCCGCCGAGTCCAGGTGGCCGATGTTGCTCTTCACCGAGCCCAGCGCGCAGAAGTTCTTCTTGTCCGTGCCCTGGCGGAAGGCCTGCGTGAGCGCGGCGACCTCGATGGGATCCCCGACCTTGGTGGCCGTGCCGTGGGCCTCGATGTAGCCGATGGAGTCCGGCGCCACGCCCGCGACCGCCTGCGCCAGCGCGATGACCTCCGCCTGGCCCGCGACGGCGGGGGCCATGTAGCTGACCTTCTGCGAGCCGTCGTTGTTCACCGCCGAGCCGCGCACCACCGCGTAGACGGTGTCGCCGTCCTTGAGCGCGTCCGACAGGCGCTTGAGCGCGACCACCGCCGCGCCGTGGCCCGCGACGAAGCCCTCGGCCTCCGCGTCGAAGGTGTGGCAGTGGCCGTCCGGCGCCGTGGTGCCGCCCTCGTGGTACAGGTAGCCCGCCTTCTCCGGGAAGTGGATGGACACGCCGCCGGCCAGGGCCATGTCGCACTCGAACGACAGGAGGCTCTGGCAGGCGTAGTGGATGCAGGTGAGCGACGTGGAGGACGAGGACTGGACCGTGACGGCCGGGCCCTTCAGGTCCATGCGGTACGCGACCTCGGTCGTGAGGCTGTCCTTGTCGTTGCCGATGGACGCCTGGAGGCTCTCCACGCCCGCGACGTGCGCCAGGTGCGAGTACAGGTTGGAGAGCAGGTACGTGTTCATGCTCATGCCGCCGAACACGCCCACGCGGCCGGGCTGGCGCTCCGGGCTGTAGCCGGCGCTCTCCATGGCCTCCCACGCGCACTCCAGGAAGACGCGGTGCTGCGGGTCCATCAGCGCGGCCTCGCGGGGGTTCATCCCGAAGAAGGCCGCGTCGAACAGGTCCGTGTCGCCCAGCGTGCCGCGGGCCTTCACGTAGTTGGGGGCGCGCACCAGGGCGGGGTCGGCGCCCTCCGCGATGAGCTCCTCGTCGGTGAAGAAGGTGATGCTCTCCACGCCGCCGGTGAGGTTCTTCCAGAACTCGGCGATGGTCTTCGCACCGGGCAGGCGGCCGCCCAGGCCGATGACCGCGATGCCATCCACATCAGGAGTGTCAGTGCTCATGGAGCCGTCCTTCGAAATCTGGGGGTGTGCCTGAAAGTCGCTGGTTACTTGCCACGGCCGCGCGCCTGCTGACGCCGCGCCTGGGCGGCCCGGCGGCGCTCCGCCTCGTCCTTGATCTTCTGGGAGGCCGCGCCCGAGTCCTCGCCCTTGTTCGCCAGGTGCTGGGCCAGCGCGCTCACCGTGGTGAACTTGAACATGTCCACCAGCGCGAGGTCCGCGCCCAGCTCCTCGCGCAGCCGCCGGTGGGTCTGCGCGATGAGCAGCGAGTTGCCCCCCAGCTCGAAGAAGTTGTCGTTGAGGCCGACGCGCTCCACCTTGAGCACCGCCTGCCAGATGGCCGCCACGCTGCGCTCCACCGCGCTCTGCGGCTGGGCGTAGGCGACGCCGGAGGCGAGGCGCGCCCCTTCCGGCGCGGGCAGCGCCTTCGCGTCCACCTTGCCGTTGGGCGACAGGGGCAGCGCGGACAGCGGCACGTACGCGGACGGCAGCATGTACGGCGGCAGCGCCTCCGCGAGGAAGGTGTTCAGGTCCGAGTGCGTGGGCGCGGGCTCGCCCAGCACCACGTAGGCCACCAGGCGCCTGTCGCCGGGCGAGTCCTCGCGCGCCATCAGGAACGCGTCCTTCACGGCCGGGTGGCGGCGCACGGCGGCCTCCACCTCACCCAGCTCGATGCGGAAGCCGCGGATCTTCACCTGGTCATCCGCGCGGGACAGGAACGTGAGCACGCCGTCCGGCAGCCAGCGCGCGCGGTCGCCCGTGCGGTACAGGCGCTCGCCGGCGTGGAACGGGTCGGCGATGAAGCGCTCGGAGGTCAGCTCCGGCCGCTTCCAGTACCCGCGCGCCACGCCCAGGCCGCCCACGTACAGCTCGCCGGGGACGCCCACGGGCAGCAGGTTGCGCTCCGCGTCCAGCACGTACACGTCCGTGTTGATGACGGGCCGGCCGATGGGCACCCACGCGTGGCCCTGGAGGTCCTCCACCGCCATGCGGTGGTAGGTGGAGCACACGGTGGTCTCCGTGAGGCCGTAGCCGTTCACCACCGGCACGGCGGCGAGCAGCTTCTCCACGTCGCTGGCCACCAGCGCCTCGCCGCCGGAGAGCACCAGCTTGAGCGGCGGCAGCTGCTCCAGGCGCGCGTTGAGCCCGGCGATGACCGCGGGCACCGTGCTCACGATGGTGACGGTGTGGCGGGTGATGAGCTGGAAGAGCTTCTCCTGATCGAGGATCTCCTCCTCGGTGGGCAGCACCAGCGCGCCGCCCGTGCACAGGAGCGGGAGGATCTCCCCCACGAAGCTGGCCGAGGCCACCGAGGTGAGCGGCAGCATCCGGTCCGCCTCCCCGGGCGCGTAGGACTCCACGAACGAGCGGACGAGGTTCGCCAGGCCCCCGTGCTCCAGCATCACGCCCTTGGGCTGGCCGGTGGAGCCGGAGGTGTAGACGAGGCACGCCAGGTCCCCGGCCGCCACGGCCGCGGCGGGCGCGGCGGACAGCGCGCCGTCCAGCGGCTGGTCCACGAACAGCGTGCGCGCGGACGCGCCGGCGGGCAGCGTGCGCTGGAGCCAGGACTGGGTGAGGAGCACCGGCGCCTGCGTGTCGCCCAGGATGAAGGCCACGCGCTCGGAGGGGTAGGCCGGGTCGATGGGCACGTACGCCGCGCCCGTGGCCAGCACGGCCAGCACGGACACCAGCGTCTCCACCGAGCGCTCCAGGCAGATGCCCACGACGTCGCCCGGCTTCACGCCCGCGCCGCGCAGCCACGCGGCCAGCTGACCCGCGCGCGCCTCCAGCTCGCGGTAGGTGAGCCGCGCGTCCTTGAAGAGGACCGCGACGTGGTCCGGCGTGCGCGCCACCTGCGCCGCGAAGCGCGCGGGCAGCATGTCCGCCTGCGTGAGCGGCACGCGCGGGCCCCTCCAGGTCTCCAGGAGCTGCCGCTGTTCGGCCGGCGTGAGCAGCGGCAGGCCCGCGAGCGCGCGGCCCGGCTGCGCGGCGATGCCGGACAGGAGCGTGGCCAGGTGCCCGGCCATGCGCTCGATGGTGTCGGCCTCGAAGAGGTCGGTGTTGTACTCGAAGGAGGCCACCAGCTCGCCGTCCGCCTCGCCCATGGTGAGCGTGAGGTCGAACTGCGCGCCGCCGTGCGACAGCACCAGCGACTCGATGGGCAGGCCCGCCACGGTGGACTTCGCGCCCGGGATGTCCAGGGCGAAGGGCGTGAGGCCGCGCTCGTCCAGCTTGGAGGCGCGCTGGTAGACGAACATCACCTGGAACAGCGGCGAGCGGCTCTGGTCGCGCACCGGCTGCAGCCGGTCCACCAGCGCGCTGAAGGGGTAGTCCTGGTGCTCGAGCGCGCCCAGCATGGTCTGGCGCGTCTGGGCGAGGTAGTCCGTGAACGACAGGGTGGGGGCCGGCCGCGTGCGCACCACCAGCGGGTTGACGAAGTAGCCCGTGATGCCCGCCAGCTCCGCGCGGCCGCGGCCCGCGCTCACCACGCCCAGCGTGAAGTCCTGCTGGCCGGTGTAGCGGTGCAGCAGCACCTGGAACGCCGTCTGGAGCACCATGTTCGGCGTGGCGCCGTGGTCGCGCGCCAGCGCCTTCACCGCGCTCGTGACGTGCGCGTCCAGCCGGGTGGTGTGGACGCGGCCGTTGAAGGTCTGCGCGGGGGGACGCGGGTGGTCCGTGGGCAGGTCCAGCACCGGCGGCGTGCCGGACAGCTGCTCGCGCCAGTACTTCTCCAGCGCCTGGCCGCGAGCGCCCGCGAGCATCTCCGCCTGCCAGCGCGCGTAGTCCGCGTAGGTGCGCGCGGGCCGCGAGAGCGCGGGCTGCTGGCCCAGCTTGAGCGCCGGGTAGAGCGCGTCCAGCTCCTCCGCCATCACCGCCAGCGACCAGAAGTCGGTGACGATGTGGTGCATCGCGATGAGCAGCGCGTGGTCCTCCGCGGACCGCGACACCAGCCGCACGCGCAGCAGCGGCCCCTTCTCCAGGTCGAACGGGCGGCGGGCCTCGGCGGACAGGTGCTCCGCCACCTGCGCGTCGCTCCAGCCCCGCGCG
>JAFADT010000733.1 GCA_023424585.1 Pseudomonadota bacterium | reverse complement strand
GAGGGCCTCCCGGAGCTCATCCGCCCGGGCCGCGCGGGTGCGCGCGCGGAAGGGGAGGGCCTCCCGGAGCTCATCCGCCCGGGTCGGAATGGTGCTCGTGAGGAAGGCCAGGGGCTTCCGGAGATCGTCCGTCCTGCCCGGGGCGGAGGCTCCGCGCGGAGCCACGGCAAGGACGGCGGCGCGAAGGAGGAGGACTTCGCGCTCCCGGAGCTCATCCACGCGGGCCGCGGCGCCGAGCTGGATGGCTCCACCTCCGAGCCTCCCCGCGCGAGCCGCGCCAGCGACGCCCCCGGCAAGGCCAGCCAGCCGGTGATCTTCGCGCCGCTCCCCTCCGCGCAGGCCGCCAGCCAGCAGGCGGAGGCGACGCCCGAGCTGCGCACCATGTTCGCCACCCACTCCGCGCTGCTCGCGGAGCGCCTCAAGGCCGAGCTCCAGCACAAGATCTACGGCCGCACCCCGCACCGCATCCTCCGCGTGGATGAGCCCGAGGGCCCCAGCACCGCGGGCGGAAGGCAGGCCCGCCAGGCCATCTCGCTCGTGGACCGCAAGGGCGTCGCGCCGGCGCTCGTCGCGGGCTGGGTGGACGTGGCCAAGGGACAGGCCTCGCTGCGCAACCACGAGGCCGTGGCGAAGCGCTACGAGTTCCAGCACGGCACGCCGCTGGAGCTGGTCCCGGAGGAATACGAGAAGTTCCTCGCCGACGTGGACGAGGTGCTGCGCACCGCCGCCATCCAGGTCCGCATCCTCGTGCCGGATGAGTCCGCGCCCACGCGCGCCACCGTCGGCCAGCAGACACCTCGCGCCACGGGCGTCGCCGCGCGCTGGGTGCTGCTGCTCGTCCTCGGGGCCTTCCTGCTGGGGCTCGGCGCGGGCGCCACCCTGCTGCGCGGCGGCTGAGGCCCGCCACTGTCCGGTGAACGAAGGGCCCCTGCGCACGGGGGCGATGGCCCGGCCGCCGCGCCCCTTCCACCTTGATGCCTCCTCTCTCTGCATGGAGGCACCCATGGCGTCATCTCCTCGCCGTCCCAGGTCCCACTGGCGCAAGCTGCTGGGCGGCTGCGTCGTGTCCATCGCCCGGGTCCTCGCGCCCACCTCCGTGCTCGCGGACGGCCCCCCGGTGCTGGATGGCCGGCTGCGTTACGGCCGGGTTCCGGTCCCGGTCCGGGGCTCTCAATCGCTCGGAATTCGAGGCGCGGATCCACGCCTCCCCGGATGACGCACGAGTGACAGCGGGGCGGGGTGCCCCATGGTACGGTGCTCGCGTCATTTTTCAGGGGGGACATGCACGAGTGCCCTCCCTGGAACTCCGTGAGCCCCACCATGCGCAGACTCTCTCTGCTGGCCCTCTGCCTCGCCGTCGCCACCGCGTGTTCGCGCGGCGACAAGGACGCGAAGGGCGGCCCCTCGGAGGCCGGCACCGCGCCGGCTTCGTCCTCCAAGTCCCCTGGCCTCGCCGTCGAGCCGCTGCCCGAGCCTCCCGCGTTGAAGATCGACGCCGAGGACGCCGCGGCCCAGGGCCCGCTCTCCATCGCGGCCGCGCGGCCGCAGGGGCAGGTCTACGGCAACGCCCGGCCGACCATCACCTTCACCAAGCCCATGATCGCCCTGGGCTCGGTCGCCGCGGAGCGCGGGCTGGCGGCCCCCGCGAAGCTCGAACCGGCGCTGGAGGGCGAGTGGCGCTGGCTGGGCTCCGCGAGCGTGGAGTTCGTGCCGGGCTCGCCCCTGAAGCTGGGCACGCGGTACACGGTGACGGTGCCCGCGGGCCTCAAGGCCATGGACGGCACCGCGCTGGCGCAGCCGTACACCTTCCAGTTCGAGACGCCGCGCCCCTCGCTCCAGTCCGCGCAGCCGGAGGCGGAGTTCCGCTGGCTGCAGCCGGAGCAGGGCTTCACCCTGGTGTTCAACCAGGCGGTGAAGGACCTGGCGCAGCACGCGCGCCTGGAGCCCGCGACCGGCGCGCCCGTGCCGCTCACGCTGGTGAAGGCGACGCCGTTCGCGGAGCTGAAGGAGGTGCAGGTGGGCAGCGGCCCGGAGCGCAAGTCCCAGGACCGGCGCGTGAAGTACGAGCTCAAGCCCGCGCAGAAGCTGCCCGCGGGAACGCAGTTCACCCTGGTGGTGGACGGCGAGCTGACGGGCACGGACGGCCCGCTGCCCATGGGCGAGGCGGTCCGCTACGCCTACGCCACCCACGGCGCGCTCCAGGTGGAGTCCGCGAGCGCGTGCGTGTTCGCCTGGGGCGACGAGGCGTGCTCCTACGGCCCGCTCATCCTCTTCACGTCCAATGAGCTGGACGTGGCCTCGCTCAAGGGGAAGGTGACCCTGGAGCCGAAGGCGGAGATCGACTGGGAGCGCGTGCAGACGCAGATGCCCTGGTCGGGCTCGGAGCTGAAGAACCCCTACGTGTCGCTGCCCGGCCGCTACCGCCCCGGCACCACGTACAAGATCAAGGTCGCCGCGGGCTACAAGGACGTCTTCGGCCAGGCGGGCCCCGCCTTCCAGGGCCAGGTGAAGCTGTCGGACGTGGAGCCCTCCTTCGACTCCGGCTCGCGCGAGGCGCTGGTGGAGGCCTCCGGCGACGGCTCCATCCCGCTGACCACGACGAACGTCCCGGAGGTGCAGGCGGAGGTGTGGGCGCTGTCCCCCGCGGAGATGGCGCGGTTCATCGACACCAACACGTGGCCGGCCACGGAGCCCTACCGGACGACGGTGGACACGAAGGCGGAGCGCAACCTGCAGCGCACCTCGCCGCTCGACCTGCGCCCGGCGTTCAACGGGGCGAAGACGGGCCTGTTCCTCGCGAAGCTCGATGCGCCGTCGCTCAAGCAGCGCTACCCGCGCCGCGTCATCGGGCAGGTGACGGACCTGGCGGTGCACGCGAAGCTGGGCGCCGCCTCCGGCGTGGTGTGGGTGACGTCGCTGGCGACGGGCGCCCCGGTGCCGGACGCGCAGCTCACGCTCTGGGACAAGGCGGGCACGGAGCACTGGACGGGCACCACGGACGCCAACGGCCTGGCGAAGGTGCCGGGCCTGTCGGAGCTGCTCAAGCCCAAGGACGAGTCCGACTGGAGCACGCCGTGGGCCATGGTGTCCGCGGTGAAGGACTCGGACATCGGCGTGACGCTGTCCACGTGGGAGGGCGGCATGTCGCCCGGCGCGTTCTCGCTGCGGAGCGCGTGGGAGGGCCGCGTCCCGGACAGCCTGGGCTTCGTGTTCGCCGACCGCGGCATCTACCGCCCGGGTGACGACGTGATGCTCAAGGGCGTGGCGCGCTACCGCCGCCTGGGCGTCCTCAAGTCGCCGCCCGCGAACGCGAAGGCGCAGGTGACGGTGACCAGCTCGCGCGGCGAGAAGGTCTTCCAGACGGAGGCCACCGTCACGAAGTACGGCACCTTCCGCGCGGACCTCAAGCTGGGCAAGGACGTGCCCCTGGGCTTCTACGACGTGGCCGCGAAGCTGAAGGTCGGCGGCGAGACGCTGAGCTACGGCGGCAGCTTCCGCGTGGAGGAGTACCGCGCGCCGCAGTTCCGCGTGGACGTGGCGGTGCCGAAGAAGGACGTCGCGGCCGGCGAGCCGCTCACCGCCCGCGTGGACGCGCGCTACCTGTTCGGCGGCGCCATGGGCGACGCGCAGGTGCGCTGGAGCGTGCAGCGCGAGAGCTCCTCCTTCACGCCCCCGGGCAACGAGGCCTTCACCTTCGGCGTGAACACCTGGTGGTGGGACGACGACCAGCCGGAGCACAGCAGCGAGTCGTTCGGCGCGGGTGACGGCCGCACGGACGCGCAGGGCCAGCTGGCGCTGGCGCTGGGCACCGCGGACGCGCCCGGCGGCAAGACGTGGGAGTACACGGTGGAGGCGGAGGTGGAGGACGTCAACCGCCAGCGCGTGGCCAACCGCAACCTCCTCGTGGTGCACCCCGCGGACGTCTACGCGGGCCTGCGCGTGCTCTCCACCGGCTTCGCGGAGGCGGGCAAGGAGGTGGGCCTGGAGCTGGTCGCCGTATCGCCCGAGGGCAAGCGCCAGGAGGGCGTCGCGGTGGACGTGAACATCAAGCGCCGCGAGTGGAAGTCCATCCGCAAGAAGGGCGACGGCGGCCAGTGGTTCACCGTCACGGAGCCCGTGGAGACGGAGGCGGCGAAGTGCTCCGTGAAGAGCGCGGCGACGCCGCAGTCGTGCAGGTTCACCCCCGCCGAGCCCGGCCTGTACGTGATGGAGGCGGTGGCCACGGACGCGAAGGGCCGCAAGGCGACGACGCGCGACTCGCTCTACGTCACCGGCTCCGGCTGGGTGTCCTGGCAGCGCAACGACACGGACCGCATCGACCTGGTGGCGGACAAGCAGCTCTACGACGTGGGGGACACCGCGAAGATCCTGGTGAAGAGCCCGTACCCGCAGGCGGACGCCATCCTCACGGTGGAGCGCGAGGGCGTGCTCAGCGTGCGCCGCGTGAAGCTCAAGGGCAGCGCCACCGCGCTGGACGTCCCGCTGGGCGAGGGCGCCATCCCCAACGTCTACGTGGGCGTGGTGCTGGTGCGCGGCCGCGTGGAGGCGGCCAAGGGCATCGAGTCCGGCGACGACCCGGGCCGCCCCGCGGTGCGCGTGGGCTACACCCAGCTCAAGGTGGAGAAGAAGTCCAAGCGCCTGTCGGTGGCGCTGACGCCGGACGCGCAGGAGAAGCGCCCGCGCGACAAGGTGACGGTGAGCGTCGCGGTGAAGGACGCGGCGGGCCAGGGCGCGAAGTCCGAGGTCACCCTGTGGGCCGTGGACGAGGGCGTGCTGCGGCTGACGGGCTACAAGACGCCGGATCCGGTGGACGCGATGTTCCAGGAGCACGGCCTGTCGGTGCGCATCGGCGAGCCGCTCATCCACCTGGTGCTGCGCAAGCTGTACGGCGAGAAGGGCTCGCGGCCGGGCGGCTCCGGCGGCTCCGACACGACGGGCTCCGGCATCCGGACCCAGTTCAAGACGACGGCGGTGTTCCAGTCCGTGGAGACGGACGACCAGGGCCAGGCGAAGGTGGAGTTCACGCTGCCCGACAACCTGACCACCTTCCGCATCATGGCGGTGGCCGTGACGGACGCGGACCGCTTCGGGGTGGGCGAGAGCAAGGTGCAGGTGGCCAAGCCGCTGCTGGCGCTCCCGGCGCTCCCCCGGCTGGTGCGCGTGGGTGACAAGGCGGAAGCGGGCGTGGTCATCCACACCACCAACCCGGCCATCAAGGAGGCCAAGGTCACCGCGCAGCTCACCGGCGTGCGCGTGGAGGGGCCGGCGGAGAAGACGGTGCCGCTGGATGGCAAGGCCCGCGAGGTGCGCTTCACCTTCGTGGCCGAGCAGCCGGGCACCGCGGTGCTGCGCTTCGCCGTCGCGGGCGGCGGGGAGACGGACGCGGTGGAGCAGAAGATCCCCGTGCAGCTGCCCGTGGGCATGGAGGCGGTGGCGACCTACGGCGACACCACGAGCGAGCGCGTGGAGGGGCTCCAGCCGCCGGGCGGCGTGCGCCCAGGCATGGGCGGCCTCACGGTGACGATGTCCTCCACGGTGATGGGCGGGTTCGAGGAGTCCATGAACCAGCTGGTGGACTACCCCTACGGCTGCCTGGAGCAGATGTCGTCGCGGCTGGTGCCGTTCGTCGCGCTGCGCGAGCTGTCCGGCAAGTTCGGCGTGCCGTGGACCGGCGGCTCGGACGAGCAGAAGCAGGCCTTCGTTCGCGGCTTCCTCAGCGACGACGCGCTGAAGACGCAGGGCTCGCTGGATCCGGACACGGTGGTGACGGCGACGGTGCGCAAGATTGAGGCGCTCCAGAACCACGACGGCGGCTTCCGCTTCTGGACCTCCAGCGAGTGCTCGTCGCCGTATGCGTCCGCGTACGCGACGCTGGCGCTCGCGCGCGCGAAGGAGGTGGGCTACCCGGTGGACGCGGTCGTGCTCGACAAGGCGAAGAAGTTCCTGGCGGACAAGGTTGCGGCGGGCGTGTGCTCGCAGTGCGCCTATGGCTGCACCGCGCAGGGGCTGGAGACGCGGGCCTTCGCGCTCTACACGCTGGCGCGCATGGGGGCCCCGCGGCCGTCGTACTACAACGAGCTGTTCGAGCAGCGGCAGAAGCTGCCGCTCTTCGCGCGGGCGATGCTGACGGACGCCATCTTCGTGGGGAAGGGCAACCGCGCGCAGGGCCAGAAGCTGCTCCAGGAGCTGCTCAACACGGCCCAGGAGTCCGCGGCGGGCGTGCACTTCCAGGAGACGGACGCGAAGACGTACGCGCCGCTCTGGTCCTCCGACACGCGCACCACGGCGCTGGTGCTCCAGACGCTGGTGGACGTGCAGCCGGACCACCCCTACGTGTCGAAGATGGGCCGCTACCTGGCGTCCGCGCGCGAGGGTGACGGGCGCTTCCGCAACACGCAGGAGGCGGCCTTCACGCTGATGGCGCTGTCGGAGGTCGTGCGCCGCAAGGAGACGGCCGCGCCGTCCTTCGAGGCGGTGGTGAAGCTGGGCGGCCAGGTGATTGCCTCCGCCGACTTCCGCGGCCGCGACATGGCGGTGAAGACGGTGCAGGTGCCGGTGGAGAAGCTGGGGCCGGCGGACAAGGCGCAGCCCTTCACCTTCGGGGTGAACGGCACGGGCAACCTCTACTACGGGGCGCTCCTGCGCTACGCGCCGGCGCAGCTGCCGGTGGACCCCCTGGACCGGGGCATCATCGTCCAGCGCTGGTTCGAGCCGTACTCGGGCGGCGGTCAGGCGAAGGCGGCGCGCGCGGGCGAGCTGGTGCGCGTGCGCGTGCGCGTGGCCACGCCCATGCGGCGCAACTTCGTGGCGGTGGACGTGCCGCTGCCCGCGGGCCTGGAGCCGGTGGACACGTCGCTGGCCAGCACGGCGAGCCTGCCGGGCCCTGCGGGCTCCGGCGAGGAGGAGGGCCCCGGCGAGGGCTACGAGTACGAGAGCGAGGAGGACCTGTCGGAGACGGACGAGGGCAGCAACGTCTGGGCGACGCGCTTCTGGTCGCCGTTCAACCACACGGAGATGCGCGATGACCGCGTGGTGCTCTTCGCCGACGAGCTTCCCCCGGGCGTGCACGTGGCGAGCTTCGTCGCCCGGGCCACGACGCCGGGCGACTTCCTGCTCAAGCCCGCGCACGCGGAGGAGATGTACGCGCCGGAGGTGTTCGGTCGCTCCGAGGGCGGACGCTTCCCGGTGCTGCTGCCGGAAGAGGTCGCCTCGAAGTGAGGAGGCGCCTCACGCTTCGCGGGGTGGCGCGCGCCGTGGTCGTGCTCGCGGCGCTCCTGGCGGTGGGCTGCGGGGTGTTCATCGCGTGGCCCCTGCCGGGGACGTTGCTGTCCCGTGAAGCGCTGTCCTCGTTGGTGCTCACCGACCGCACGGGGCACACCCTGCGCGAGGTGCTCTCCCGCGAGGACGGGCGGAGCGTGGGGCTTCCGGGGGGCCGCGTTCCCCCGCGGGTGCGGCAGGCCTTCATCGCCGCGGAGGATCAACGCTTCGCGAGGCACCCGGGCGTGGACGTGGTGGCGGTGGCCCGGGCGGCGCGCGACAACGTGGCGGCCGGGCGCATCGTGTCCGGCGCGTCCACGATTCCGCAGCAGCTTGCGCGCAGGCTGGTGCCCCGGGAGCGCTCGTGATGGGGCAAGGCCGGCGAGGCGCTGTGGGCGCTGCGGCTGACGGCGCACCTGTCGAAGGAGCGGGTGCTGCTGGAGTACCTGGACCGCGTGCCGCTGGGGAACTCGACGTTCGGCGTGGAGGCGGCGGCGCAGCGGTACTTTGGGCGGCCCGCGGAGCGGCTGTCGGTGGGGCAGGCGGCGCTGCTCGCGGGGATGGCGCGGTCGCCCGCGCGGAGGGATCCGTACCGGCGGCCGGAGATGGCCCTGGCCGGGATGCGCGACGTGCTCTCGCGCATGGTGGACGAGGGCTTCCTGACGAAGGGGGAGGCGCGGCTGGCGGAGGAGACGCCGCTGGACCTGGTGCCTCCGGAGCGCGTGTTCGAGGTGCCGCACCTGACGACGGCGCTGCTCCAGCGGCTGCCGGAGCTGGGGCTGGACCGCGCGGCGCGCATCGAGACGACCATCGACCCCGCGCTCCAGGCGGCGGTGGAGAAGGCCATCACGGAGGAGCTGCGCGGGCTGGCGCACCGGCGCGTGGGCGAGGCGGCGGCCATCGTCGTGGACAACGCGACGGGCGAGGTGCTCGCTTACGTGGGGTCCTCGGACTTCCTGGACGAGGAGAAGGGCGGGCAGAACGACGGCGTCCGGTCGCTGCGGCAGCCGGGGTCGGCGCTCAAGCCGTTCGCGTATGGCCTGGCGCTGAGCAAGGGCTTCACGCCGTCGAGCGTGCTCGCGGACGTGGAGGTGCACCTGGCGACGCCGGGCGGCGCGTACGTGCCGAAGAACTACGACCGGCGCGTGCACGGGCCGGTGCGGCTGCGGGCGGCGCTGGCGTCCAGCTACAACATCCCGGCCGTGCGGGTGGCGGACGCGCTGGGGCCGGATCAGGTGCTGCGCGTGCTGCGCGAGGCGGGCTTCCAGAGCCTCACGGAGAGCGCGTCGCACTACGGCGTGGGCATCGTGCTGGGCAACGGCGACGTGACGCTGCGCGAGCTGGCGCGGGCATACCGGGGGCTGGCGCGGGGTGGGGTGGTGGGGCCGCTGCGGGAGGTGCGCACGGCGTTCGGGCCGGATGGCTCGCCGCTGCGGATCCCGCTGGAGCTGGAGGAGCACCGCTTCCTGGCGGCGCGCCCGGTGGAGCTGCTCACGGACGTGCTGGCGGACGAGGCCGCGCGGGCGCCTGCCTTCGGCCTGGACAATGCGCTGCGGCTGCCGTTCCGCGTGGCGGCGAAGACGGGGACGAGCCGGGCGCACGTGGACAACTGGGCGGCGGGCTTCACGCGCGAGCGCACGGTGGCCGTGTGGGTGGGCAACTTCGACGGCACGCCGATGCGCGGGGTGTCCGGCATCACGGGCGCGGGCCCGGTGTTCGCGCGGGTGATGGCGCTGGCGATGAAGGGCCTTCGCCCCGCGCCGCTGGTGGACCGGAGCCACTTCGAGGCCGCGGAGATCTGCCCGCTGTCCGGTGATCGCGCGGGCCCGAACTGCCCCGGCGCGATGAAGGAGGTCTATCTGCCGGGCACGGCGCCGCGCCACACGTGCAGCATGCACCGGAGCGACGGCGCGCTGGACGTGGGGCCGGCGTACCTCGCGTGGGCCCAGGCGGAAGGCCTGGCCTCCGCGTCCGTGAGCGCCGGGGGAGGGCCGGGAGCGCAGCCCGGCTTCATCCTGCCGGCGAACGGGGACGAGTTCCTGGTGGAGCCGGAGCTGCCCGAAGGCGCGCAGGCGGTGCCCGTGCGGGTGATGGCGCCCCAGGGCGCGACGCTGCTGGAGCTGCGCACGGACGACGGCCGTCGCATCGAGCTGCGCCCACCCTTCGTGACACGCCTGCCGGCGGTGGAGGGCGAGCGCCGACTGGAGCTGTGGGCGCCCGGTGGCTCCGAACCGCTGGCGGTGACGCGGTACCGCGTCCGATGAACGTGGCGGGCGTGGCCGTGCTCATCGCCGCGCTGGTGGCGGGCACGGTGCCCGGCGTCGCGAGCACGGGGGCGTGGGATGACGCCGCGCCTTCGCGGTGCGAGGGGGCACCCGCCGTTGACACCGCGCGGGTGCGATTCCCACGGAGCATGGTCCTTGCGTTCGCGGAGCGACAGGCGGTCGCCCCATCGAGGTCGGCGCCCCATCGGCTACCGCGCGCTTCGTTCCTGACCCGCGCAAGGAGCGGCAGGAGCGCGGCAGGCGTGGTGAGGTTCGCGCCTGCCCACGCGGCGAAGCGGAAGGCTGCGTCCACCGCGCGAGACGAAGCGAAGCCGGTGGCCGGTCGTTCGCGCCACGCGCGTTCGTCGCCCGCGGTCCGCGCACCGGCCGATGCGAGCAGCTCCTCCGAGCCTGACGCCCAGGCGCGGGAGCCCTCGCCCGATGCGCGGGTCGACGTGCGGATCCTCTCCAAGCACCGGCCCGTGCGCCTGCGGCTCGACGGTCCTCGCTCGTTTGAGGCCGTGGCTTCGGGGAACACCCTTGTCGTGGATGGCCACCCTCTGCCTCACGCCCTGCGGCTCGCCGCGGGGAACTGGCGCGTCCGGGGCCGGGGCCTGGATCGGCGCTACGAGGCCTCGCTGTCGCTGGCGGCCCGGGACGGTGAGTTGATCGTCGTCGCCACCTTCGCGCTGGAGACCTACGTCGCCGCCGTCACCGCGAGCGAGACCGAGGTCGACACGCCCTTCGAAGCGCTCCGTGCCCAGGCCATCACCGCCCGCAGCTACGTGCTCGCCTCCGGCAAGCGGCACGACGAGGCCCGGGCCTGCGACCTCACCCACTGCCAGGTCCTTCGCGGTGAGGGCTTCGCCCGCCACCTGCGCCGCGCCCGCGATGCCGCGCGCTCCACGGAGGGCATGGTGCTGCGACTGCCCGGGGGGTCCATTGCCCTCGCTCCCTTCCACGCCAGCTGCGGCGGACACACGGCCGAGCCCGTGGCCGTGTTCGGCGCGCCGGACCTCACCGGCGCCGCCGCCGTGCCGGACAAATGCCCCCCGTCGCCATGGCGCGCCGTCGTGCCGCGCTCGCTGGTGTCGGCCGCCGCGTCGGAGGCGCTCGGGGGGCCGTCACAGGTGGAGGATCTGCTGCTGGACCGGGACTCCAGCGGCGCGGTGGTGCGCGTCGTGGATCGCGCATCGGGACGCGACGCCCGCGGGGATGCGTTCTTCCGCGCGCTCGGGGCCCGCGCCGGGTGGGATCGGATCCGCAGCGCGCGGTTCTCGCTGACGCTGGGGGGGGACCAGGCCCTCCTCGAAGGGCAGGGCCTCGGCCATGGCGTCGGGCTCTGCCAGGCCGGCGCGGCCCTGCTCGCACGTCAGGGATGGACCGCGGAGCAGTTGCTCGCGCACTACTTCCCACGCGCCCTCCTGGACAAGCCGCGGAGCAAGTGAACGCGGGGGCTGGACGGCTCCCTCGTTCGCAGTCGTCCGCGAAGGTGACGGGCCTCCGGGGGCTCTCCCACGCCCCTCTGTAAAGGGCTTACCAGCACTCGGGGGGCTCCGTATCGATTGCTCCAGAGCCCTCAGCCCCGCGCGGTCCGATGGGGAGCTGGCTTCGCGCACCGGCCATCCCGGTGCGGAACCCAACCGGGAGGCATCACATGGCGTTCAATCTGATCGAAGCAGTCGGATCACAGTTCATGCAGAAGGGGTTGCTCCAGAAGGTCAGCGGCTCGCTGGGCGAGGACCCGCAGGCGACCACCAAGGCGCTTCCCGGCGCCATCGCCGCCGTGGCCGCGGGCGTCGTGGACCAGGGGGGAAACGAGGCCGGCGCCCACCGCCTGCTGACGAAGCTCAACGAGGGAGGCTTCACCGGCCCTGACGCGCCCCCGCGCGCGGGCGGCGTCGCCGAGGGGCTGCTCGACGAGGAGGAGCGGGGCAAGGGGATGTTGAGCGGCCTCTTCGGCAACAAGCTGGGCGGCATCACCGAGGCGCTCACGCGCTTCGGCGGGATGCGCAACTCCGGCTCGTCGATGCGGCTGCTGTCCCTCGCCGCCCCCATGCTGATGGGCGTGCTGGGCAAGCAGGTGCGCGACCAGCGCATGGGCGCGTCCGGGCTGATGCAGATGCTCAACGGCCAGCGCAACAACATCGCCGCCGCGCTGCCGGCCGGCCTGGGCGGCATCCTGGGCTTCGGCGGTGCGCGCCACGCGGTCGCGGAGGTCATCGAGCCCCACCGTGAGACCGTGTCGCAGGTCCGTGAGACAGCGCCCGTGCGGGAGACGCACACCGTGCGCGAGACGACGCCTCGTGCGACCTACAACCGCCCGCCGGAGCGCAAGAAGAGCATCGCCGGATGGGCGATCCCGCTGGCCCTGCTGGCCTTGATCGCGCTCGCGTGGGG
>JAFADT010000720.1 GCA_023424585.1 Pseudomonadota bacterium | reverse complement strand
CGGCGGCGACGTGGCGACGAGCTTCGCGGGCGGCACCGTGCGCTACCGGCGCTACGACGTGACCGCGCTCGCGGACGCCGCCAACACCGGCCGCTTCAACGCCGCGCTCGCCGAGTCTCCGCCGGTGGACCTCTGGCGCATGCCCATGCCCCGCGTGTCCATGCTCTACGCCTTCACCGGCGAGAGCGCGTCCACCAGGCTCCTCATCGGCCAGGTGGAGGCGCGCCTCGCGGACGCCGGCCGCGCGGCCTTCGTGGAGCGCTCGGACGCGCTGGGCCGCACGATTGAAGACGGCCTGGGCGGCGGCCGAGACTTCCGCGCCTTCGCGGAGGCGGTGAAGGCCCAGCACGCGCTGCTGCTGGAGCTGGGCCCGCTGGAGACCGAAGGCATGCGCCGCGTGCTGGCCATCGCCGCGTCCTACCAGTGCGCGGGCAAGCTCTCCGGCGCGGGCGGCGGCGACGGCTGCATCCTCTTCGCCCCGGACGTGGAGGCGCGCGAGGCCCTGCGCCAGGGCCTGGAGTCGCGCGGCTTCCTCACCCTGACGCTGGACGTGGAGCAGGGCGTGCGCGGCGAGGCCCACGCGGACGCGCGGCTTCGCGGCTGGGTGGACGCGCTCACCTAGAAGACAGCGCGGCGCGCGCCCGGGCCCGCCGTTAGAACATGTGACCGAACGTGATGTAGAAGCGCTGGCGGCCCGTCTCGGTGGAGCGCGCGTAGTCCATGCGCACCACGGCCGCGCGGCGCGAGAAGCGCAGGCCGCCGCCGATGCCCGGGTGCCACTCATGCCACTTGCCGTCCGTCACCCCCGGATGCCACACGCGGCCCAGGTCCAGGAACACCACCGCGCCCAGCGCCAGCGGCTGCCCGAAGACGGACATCCGCGCCGCCTGGAAGCGCAGCTCGGAGTTGCTGAACGCCTTCACGTTGCCGGCGAAGCGGTTGCGCTCGATGCCGCGCACGCTGCTCATGCCGCCGATGCCCTCGGAGACGTTGACGCCGCCCGTGGTCATCCACTCGAAGAACGGCACCTCGCCGAAGAGCATGTCCAGCGTGAGCCGCTGCGCGAAGACGAGCCGTGGGGTGATGCGGATGTAGCGGCGCTCGCTCAGCGTCACGCCCGCGTACTGGTAGCGGCTGAAGGTGGCCAGGCCCGACACGCGCAGCGCCACCTCCTCCACGCCGCCGGACGTAGGATCGGACTCGTCGTCGCGCGTGTCCCAGAGCGCGCCCGCGAGCAGCTGCCCGCTGGGCCCGCCCTCGATGCCGATGGGCTTCTCCTGCGCCAGGATGGACGTCTCATAGGGTGACACGCGCGTGTAGCGCCAGCCGTAGCCCACGTACGACTGGAACGGGTGCTTCTCTCCGAAGGGCCGCCCGCGCAGGCGCACCCAGAGGCCCGGCGAGCCCTTGTCGTAGTTGTACTTCTCGTCATCCACGTCACCCCGGAAGTCCGGGGCGGACAGGTTGCCCGCGCCGAAGAAGGGGCTGCTCTTCTCCTGGCGGTACTCCAGCCGTCCCTCCAGCCGCAGGGGCCCCAGCAGCTGCGGGCCGTCGTAGCGGAGGTAATGATTCATGGCGCCGCGAGAGCTGAAGAAGACCTGCGCGGACAGGGCATGCGCATAGGGCGTCTTCGTGCCGTCGCCGTAGAGGTACATGCCTCCCACGGCGCCGTAGCCGAAGCCCTGGTCCGAACTGAACGACAACAGGGGCAGCGCGATGCCGTCCATCGTCGGCGTCTGCTTCACCGGCACCAGCCCGGGCGCCGTGCGGCCGGCGGCCAGGGCACTCAGTGACATCAGCAGGAAGAAGAGAAAGACGACTGGAGCCAGCATCGAAACCCCGTGAAGCCCCTTGGGGGCACATCGATTCCAGCCCGGGACAGGACGCCCTTTCCGCCCGCTTGCCCTCCAAGAGAGCAACACGGCCCCGGAAGCTCCTGTCCCCCTGAATGCCCATTTTGCATTGGGGGATGGGGGAGCCGTCAACGTGCGCGAAAGTCTCAACGAGCTCGTCAGCGAGAATTCACGATACTGGGCGAATACCCTCGTCCGGAGGATCGGATCGAAAGTTCCGCCGGTGGCGGCACGTCGGCCCCGGAACGCTCTGCTCGTCCATCTGGACGGGGTGCCCAAGGCCCTGCTGGACGAAGCCATCGTGACAGGGCGGATGCCCTTTGTTTCACGGCTTGTCCGCTCTGGTGCGTATCACCTGGAGAACGCCTTCTGGGGCGCGCCCACGTCCACGCCGTTCTTCCAGGCGGGGCTGCTCTACGGGCTGCGCCACCCGAACCTGCCGGGCTACAGCTGGTATGACCGGACGCTCGGCCGCAAGGTGCAGATGAACACGCCTGCGGACGCGATGGCCATCGACGCGCGCCTGCGAGGCCACGGGCGCACGAGCCTGCTGGACGACGGCGGCCACACGTACTTCTCGCTCTTCCACGCGGGCGCCCGGAACCGCATGTGCATGAGCACGCTGTCGAGCTTCAAGCTCATGACGCGCTCGTTCGCGTACGAGGTGCAGGGCCTGGGGGCGGCGCGCACGAAGGACGCGTGGGCCTTCCTGCGCTCCCTGGGCATGGAGTCCTGGCAGGCCCTGCGCGAGGTGCGCCAGTGGGCGCGCGGCCTCAACGACTGGCGCCATGAGCAGGGCTTCCTCCTGAGCCGCATCCTCCTCCAGCGGCTGGGCTGGAGCTTCGCGTACACCAAGTCCCTGGTGGACATGGTGCGTGGCGTGCCGCTCATCTACCTGGTGTACGGCAACTACGACGAGGTGGCCCACCGCCGCGGCCCGCGCTCGAAGCTGGCGCTGGAGGAGCTCCACCGGGTCGACGCGTCGCTCGCGGAGCTGTTCGCCGTGGCCCGCGCCGCGCCAGCGCCCTACGACGTCATCCTCCTGTCCGACCACGGCCACGTGGACAGCCTGCCCCTGGAACTGCGCCAGGGCCGCCGCCTGGAGGCCCTCCTCTTCGAGGGCGAGGTGCCCCCCCTGAAGGACGACGTGCGCCGGGGCCTCCTGGATGGCCGCCAGCCTCCGCCGCCGGAGCCCCCGGCGCGCGAGCCCTTCACCCCGGTAGTGGTGGAGGCCGGCAACTTCGCGCACGTCTACCTGAGCGGCCGCCCCGCGCCGCTGGAGGCGCGCGAGCTGTTGGCGCTCCACCCGGAGGTGCTAGCGCGGGCCACGAACAACCCGGACATCGGCATGGTGGCGATGCGCCGTGGCGCGGAGGCGGTGGTGGTGATGGGCGGAGGCGTCTACGGCCCGGAGGACCTGGACCGCGCGCCGCTCACCACCGAGTACAGCCGCCGCGCCGTGGCGGACTTCCTCCAGGGGCTGCCGCGCATGGCCACCGCGGGGGACCTGGTCCTCTTCGGCGAGGCCGTCCAGCAGGGCGGCACGGTGGGCTTCGCGTGGGAGTTCGGCTCGCACGGCGGCCTCACGCGCGTGGAGTCCGACAGCCTGGTGATGTGGCCGGCGAGCGGCCCCGTGGACCTGTCCGGCCTGAGCCACTGCGCGCGGCTGCACGAGCGGCTGGCGGAGGCCTACCTGGACACCGGCGCGCCGCGGGCCCTGCATTGAACCCAAGGAAGGGGAGGACCATGCGGCTTCCCAACGCCGGCGGACGCACGTGGCTCAAGGTGCTGGGGGGCGTCGTGGGGCTCTGCCTCTCCCTGCTGCTGCTCTCCACCGCGTTCTTCAAGTGGAACCTGCACGGGCCCGGGCCCCTGCTGATTCCCCGCTTCCCCCTCGGCAGGTTCGTCCACGACCTGCCGGGGCACCTGGCGTGGCTGATTCCGTTCATGCTGCTGCAGGCGTCGCTCATCCCGCTGAGGGCGGTGCAGTGGCAGTCCACGCTGCGCAAGCCCGTCCCGTTCCGGGAGCGCTACCACCTGGTGGGCATCGGCGTCTTCGTGCACAACGCGCTGCCCGGAAAGCTGGGGGAGGTGACGCGCGCCTTCCTCCTGTCGCGCACGCAGAAGCTCCCCTTCATCCGCAGCCTGGGCTCCGTGGGCGTGTGCAAGCTGATGGAGTTCGCCTGCCTGATGCTGCTGGTGGCCCTGTCCTTCCTGGGCCCCTTCGGCGCCACCATGGCCCACTTCCGCAAGGAGCTGCACGTGGCGCTGTCGCTGTGCATCGGCCTGGTGGCGCTGGTGGTGCTGCTGGCCCACTGGGCGGCGCCCCTGGGCCGCTGGCTGCACCATCGCCACAGCCTGCCGCGCGTGGACAGCTTCCTCTCCCACGTGGGCGAGGGCCTGGGCACCGCGCGCTCCTTCCGGGGCATGGCGAAGGTGTGCTTCTTCTCCATCTTCCCGGTGTTCGCCTCCGCGCTGGCGTATGGCCTGGCGCTGCGCGGCGTCCACATCCCCGGGGGCCTCTTCGCGGGCGCGGTCGTGCTGGGCGCCATCTCCCTGGGGCAGTCGCTGCCGGGCGTCCCGGCCGGCATGGGCATCTACTACTTCGTGACGAGCTGGGCGGCGCGCGCGCTGGGCTCCAACCCCGAGGACGCGGCGGCCTTCGCCACGCTCACCCACCTGGGCACGGTGATCAGCCTGGTGTCGGTGGGCGCCTGGTCCGTGCACCGCTCCAAGCTGCGGATCCGCGACCTGCGCAAGGGCGGCCGGCTGGCCAACGCCGCCGCGCACCACGTGGCGCATGAAGCCGTGGAGCCCGCGCCGCCGTAGGCCGCGAAGAGGGCAGGGCGGAAAACAAGAAAGGCCCCGACTTGTGGTCGGGGCCCTTCGTCTACAACAGATGCCCAGGAGAGGACTCGAACCTCCATGCCCTTGCAGGCGCTAGACCCTGAATCTAGTGTGTCTACCAATTCCACCACCTGGGCAGGTGGCTCGTGGCGCTGTGTGGCGCCGCGATGGGCGAGACGTATAGAGAACCTCCCCCGCCCGGTCAAGCATCCTTTTCAGGCTACTTCTTCAGGGGCCAGCGCCCTTCGGCCTCGAGCTTCCGGCGGATCGCCGGGTTCTCGTCCATGAAGGCGACCAGGGACTCCTCGGTGATCTCCACCGTGACGTCCTCCCCGCCGACCTCGGTCTGGCACGACAGGCGGGAGTACGGCCGGACGTCGAAGCCCATGTCCAGGCGGTCCATCTCGTCGTCCCGCTGCTCGCTCAGCGACTCCAGGCCCTTGCGGACCCAGACGTGGCAGGTGGAGCACCCGCACACGCCGCCGCAGCTGTGGCCCACCTGGGCCTCGCCCCGCTCCGCGGCGTCCAGCAGGGTGGTGCCCGTGGGCACGTCCACGGAGACCTCGGCCAGGGGGCTCTTGAAGGTGACCTTGGGCACGGCTCAGTACTCCTCCACGGAATGGCCGGACACCACCTGGGTGATGGCGCGGTTCATGACCCGCTCGATGAAGCCTCGGGACGCCTCGTCCAGCGCGTGCAGGGCCTCCTTCACGGCCAGGTAGTCCTTGCCCTGGGCGGCCTCGCGCACGCGGGCCATGGCGGCCTGGATGGCCTCCGGCTCGCCGGCCTGGAGCAGGGCCGCGTTCTCCCGAAGCTGCCGGTCGGCCTCGGAGAGGACGCGCTCGGCCTCCACCTGCTGCTCGCGCAGCTGGCGGGCCTGGATGTCGTCCTCCGCGAAGTCGATGGAGTCGAGGAGCATCTTCTCGATCTCCTCCTCCGTCAGGCCGTGGCTGGGCTTCACGGTGATGGCCTGGGCCACGCCGGTGCTCTGCTCCTTCGCGGTGACGGACAGGATGCCGTCCGCGTCCACCTGGAAGCGGACCTCCACGCGGGCCATGCCGGCCGCCATGGCGGGGATGCCGGAGAGCGTGAAGCGCGCGAGGCTGCGGTTGTCCTGCACCAGCTCGCGCTCGCCCTGCACCACGTGCACGTCCAGGCCCGTCTGGCCGTCCTTGAACGTGGTGAACACCTGCGCCGCCGCGGTGGGGATGGTGGAGTTGCGGGGGATCAGCTTCTCCGTGATGCCGCCCATCGTCTCCAGGCCCAGCGACAGGGGGATGACGTCCAGCAGCAGCACCTCGTCCTGACGGCCGCCGTCGGTGAGCAGGCTGGCCTGGACGGCGGCGCCCAGCGCCACGACCTGATCCGGATCGATGTCCCCCAGGGGCTCGCGGCCGAACAGCTCCGCCACGAAGCGGCGCACCGCCGGCACGCGCGTGGAGCCGCCCACCAGGATGACGCCGTCCAGCGCTCCGGCCGCCACGCCCGCGTCCTTCAGGGCCCGGCGGCACACCGCGCCCGTCTTCGCCACGAGCGGCTGGATCCACGCCTCGAAGTCCGCGCGGGACACCGTCTGGGAATGGCCCTCCACGTCGAGCGTGACCTCCGCCGCGTCGGTGAGCGCCTCCTTCGCGCGGCGGGCGGCGACCAGCACCTCCGCGATGCGCGCGGGGGGAGGGGACGCCACGCCCAGCTTCTGGAGCACGTGCTGCGCGATGGCGCGGTCGAAGTCGTCACCGCCCAGCGCGGAGTCACCGCCGGTGGACTTCACCTCGAAGACGCCGTCCTCCAGCTTGAGGATGGAGATGTCGAAGGTGCCGCCGCCCAGGTCGTAGACGGCGAACATCCCCTGGCTGCCCTTGTCCAGGCCGTAGGCCAGCGCGGCGGCGGTGGGCTCGTTGATCAGCCGCAGCACCTCCAGGCCCGCGAGCTTCCCCGCGTCGCGGGTGGCCTGGCGCTGGGCGTCGTCGAAGTAGGCGGGCACGGTGATGACGGCCTGCTCCACCTTGCCGGAGAAGTGCGCCTCCGCGCGGCGCTTCAGCGCGCGCAGGATCTCGCCCGACACCTCGATGGGCGTCACCGGCTGGCCGCCGGCCACGTTGAAGCGCACCACCTTGGCGCCGGGCGCGAAGTCGTAGTGGCCCAGCTTGCGCGTCTCCGGATCATCCGGGCTGCGGCCCATGAAGCGCTTCACCGACACGATGGTGTCCGTGGGCGCCTCGGCCGCGAGCTTGCGCGCGCGGGCGCCCACCACCACGCCGCCGTCCCTGCCGTAGTGCACCACGGAGGGCAGCAGCAGCGAGTCGCCCTCGTCCACCGGAACGCACCGGGGCTTGCCCTGGGACACGGACGCCACCAGCGAGTGGGTGGTGCCCAGGTCGATGCCCACCACGTGGCCCTTCGGCTTGAGCGGGTCGTGGATCTGCAGATAGCCGTTGTTGCTCACGCGAGCACCTCCTCCTCGAACGCGTCCACCTGCTCGAGGAAGCGCGTGAAGTAGCGCACCCGCCCCAGCGCGTGCGATGCCTTTCTCACCCCGTCCGGAGAATCCCCCCCGCCCTCCAGCGTGCCGAGCGCCGCGACGGCCTCCTGGAGCGCCGCCGCCTTGCGGCCCGCCACGTCCTTCGCCATGGCCTGGGCCCCGGGCAGGTCCTTCGCGGCGATGGCCTCATCCAGCGCCTCGCGCAGCTCCATGACCTCCTCCAGGAACGCCAGGGGCATGTCCTTCTGGGCGCCCGCGTCCTCGCGGTCCAGGTCCACGCCGTGGAGCTTGAGCAGGTAGAAGGCGCGGCGCACCGGGTCCTTCAGCGTCTTGAAGGCCTCGTTGAGGGCGGTGGTGCCCTCCACGGCGGGCAGGCGCGCCTTCGCGTCACCGGGGGCGGCGCGGTCAGGGTGCAGCTGGAGCGACAGCTCCCGGTACTGCTTCTCCAGGGCCGGCACGTCCACGGCGTGGGAGCGGGGCAGCCCGAACACGTCGAAGTGGGTCCT
>JAFADT010000696.1 GCA_023424585.1 Pseudomonadota bacterium | reverse complement strand
CCCTACATCACACGCCCCAGCCCGTCGAGTCGCCGCCCCCGCCGGGACCTACCTACACGGACGCGCAGTCCAGGTGACGCTCATCCCAGCCATTGAGCGGACGCACGCTCGCTTCCCGGGCATGGCTTGCCACCCCACCCCCCTCGCGTTACATGCCGCGAACCATGCCTCTCCACGTCGTCAGCAGGATGAGTTCCCCCGACATGAGCCGTGACTCCGAGTTGAACACCATCGAGGAGGCCATCCGCGACATCCAGGCCGGCAAGTGCGTCATCGTCGCCGACGACGAGGACCGCGAGAACGAAGGCGACCTCATCATGGCCGCCGAGCTGGCCACCCCCGAGACGCTGGCCTTCATGGTGCGCCACACCAGCGGCATCATCTGCCAGCCCATGCTCGCCGAGCGGCTGGACGCCCTGCGCCTGCCCCAGATGGTGGCGGAGAACACCGAGTCCCACCGCACCGCCTTCACCGTCTCCGTGGACTTCCGCCACGGCACCACCACCGGCGTCTCCGCCAGCGACCGCACGAAGACCATCCGCGCGCTCGCGGACCCCCACAGCACCGCGGACGACTTCCTGCGCCCCGGCCACATCTTCCCGCTGCGCTATCGCGAAGGCGGCGTGCTGCGCCGCGCGGGCCACACCGAGGCCGCCGTGGACCTGGCGCGCCTCGCCGGCCTCCAGCCGTCCGGCATCCTCTGCGAGCTGGTGAAGGACGACGGCACCATGCAGCGCATGCCGGACCTCAAGCAGTTCGCGCGCGAGCACGACCTCAAGCTCATCACCATCGCGGACCTCATCGAGTACCGCAGCCGCAAGGACCGCCTGGTCCGCCGCGAGCCGGGCCAGGGCGCCGTGCGCACCCGCCACGGTGAGTTCACCGCCTTCACGTACACGTGGACGCCCGACGGCGCGAAGTCGCTCGTGCTGGTGAAGGGCGACCCGTCGAAGACCCAGCCCGCCCCGCTGGTGCGCCTGCACGGCGCCTGCGCCATGGGCGACGTGTTCGGCTCTCCCGACTGCAAGTGCCACCTGCTGCTGGACCGCGCGATGGAGAACGTGGCGCGCGAGGGCACGGGCGTCATCGTCTACCTGCCCGGCATGCACGGCAACGACTTCGGCATCCACCACAAGCGCACGGGCGACGGCGGCAACGCGGCCGCCAGCCGCGCGGCCAACGAGTCCCGCGACGTGGGCATGGGCTGCCAGATCCTCACCGACCTGGGCGTGAGCACCATGCGCGTGATGTCCAACACGGAGATCACCTACCGGGGCATCTCCGGCTTCGGGCTCACCATCGAGTCGCGCGTGGCGCTCGACGTGGAGTAGCACCGCCGGGAGACACGCGCGAGGCTTCAGCCCAGGTCCTGGAGGGCCTCGCGCACGGCGGACAGGTCCGCGGGCAGCTCCAGCGGCGGGTTCGCGTGCGCGGCCTTCACGTCCTTCAGCGCCTCCCGGTGGTAGCCCACCTTGAAGTCCGCGAACTTCAGCCCGTGCGCGGTGGCCACCACCGCGACGCTGGAGCCCTTCGCCATCACGCCCGACGCGGCCAGCTTCTCCACCGCCGCCAGCGCGACGCCCGTCTGGGGACAGGTGAAGGTCCCCTCGCGGTCCGCCCGCGCCGCCGCGTTGGCCAGCTCCGACTCCGTCGCCTCCTCCACCACGCCGTCGAACGCGCGCAGCATCCGCACCGCGCGGCGGAAGGACACCGGGTTCCCGATCTGGATGGCGGACGCCAGCGTCGCCCCCGCCTGCATGGGCACCAGCTCCTGGAAGCCGCCCCGGAAGGCGCGCGCCAGGGGGTTCGCCCGCTGCGCCTGCGCCACCGCGATGCGGGGACGGCGGGAGATCAGCCCCAGGTTGAAGAGCAGGTCCAGGCCACGGCCCAGCGCGCTCGCGTTGCCCAGGTTGCCGCCCGGGATGACGATCCAATCCGGCGGCTCCCAGCCCAGGTCCTGGCACAGCTCGATGGCGATCATCTTCTGGCCCTCGATGCGCAGCGAGTTCATCGAGTTCGCCAGGTACAGCCCCGTGTCCGCCGTCACCGCCTGCACCAGCTTCATGCAGCCGTCGAAGTCCGTGTCCAGCGACAGCACGCGCGCCCCGTTGGCGATGGGCTGCACGAGCTGGGCGAGCGACACCTTGTTCCTCGGCAGGAACACCACCGCGGGGATGCCCGCCGCCGCCGCGTACGCGGACAGCGCCGCGGACGTGTCGCCCGTGGACGCGCACGCCACCGCGCGGATGGGCGTGCCGCGCGAGCGCAGGTGCTTCACCGCCGACACCAGGACCGTCATCCCCCAGTCCTTGAAGCTGCCCGTCGGCGAGACGCCGCACTCCTTCAACACCAGCGAGCCCAGCCCCAGCTCCGCCGCCATGCGCGGCAGCGGCTTGAGCGGCACGCGGCCCTCGCCCAGCGAGACGATGTCCTCCGCCGGCAATTCGGGCAGCGCCCACTCGCGCTTGCCCCAGACGCCGGAGCCGTCCGGCAGCCGGGACGTGGCGAAGCGGGACTCGAAGCGGCGCTTCCACTCCGCCGCGGGGGTGGCGCGCAGGGCGGCCTCGTCGTGGACCACCTCCAGCAGGCCCTCGCAGCGCGGGCAGCGGTAGACGACGTCCCACAGCGAGGCGGTGAAGCCGCAGCCCTCGCTGCACGCGTAGCCCGCCTTCAGCGCCGGGCCCGCCGTCATGCCTCCACCTCCACCTTCGTGCCGCACGCCACGCACGCGCGGCCCGGCCAGGCCGGCACGTGGCAGGAGGGACAGGGCACGCGCTCGCCCTCGTCCCGGCGCTTCGCCGCCACCGGCGCCGCCACGCGGGCCCGGGGCAGCCGCATGCCGCAGCCGTCACACAGGAGGCCCTC